>JBCAZB010000220.1:0-5014 GCA_038533315.1 Pseudomonadota bacterium
GGCAGCTAAAGCTGCCGCCATGGTCAGTCCAACACGTTTCACTGAGCGTCAGTGGGAACGGAGACGATGTCGCCGTGCTTAAGACGATAAATCGTCTGTTCGTTAAGCTCCGCGATTTTTTGTCCCTTGGCTGTGATCCGTATCCCTGTGCTAGCGACATAGGAAAACGCTTCCTGAGTATCTACATTCCATTCGTCGGTGACTGGGTCGCTCCAATCGTGTTCGATCATCAACTGAATATGTGCGACAGCCTGGTCGAGATAGCCGCCGACCAGTACCTGCGGCCAGGTTTCACGAATGGCGATGTTCTCTGGGATTTGAGTGGACTCCTCTATTTCCTCAAGTTCCTTTTCCATCGACTTCGCGAGCTTGTCCGCATTGTCCGGTTCGAGCTGCATTGATTGTTCATATTCGTCGCGAATATCCTGCATCACCTGCTCTTTTTCACCATCCAGGTATTCGCGATACGCGAGCGGTCGCACCGGAGAGTGGTACATGAAAGACCGTCCGGTTGGCGCTGCTTTGGGTCGACCACCCGGCTCGTACAGAGAGCGTGGGTAAATGGTCTGTCGAATGCCCAGAGTCACCTGATCGACCGTCGGCGTCATTTGGTAATTGCCTGTCAACAGCACAACCAGATCAACGTCGCTTGAGTCAAACGCGTTCGCGACGAGCGCGTTGATGTCAGTATCCGCCGTCGTTTCGCTGACGCCAGCGATGCGCCAACGTTGTCCACTGTCCGCAACGCCAATAGCCGCCTCAAAGTTGTCCTGCAGTGAGTAGTTAAGTGTCAGCTCGCGAATGACCTCGGCGCGACGCTCCGCCTTTTTCGCGCGTGAGTTATTGATCGCGGAATCGACAATAGCACCAACGAGAGCGCCAAGAGCGCCGTATTGAGCGGTCGCATTGCTGCTGTCCGACACAACAATCTGTACGCCGATCTCTTCGTCATACAATGCGGGCAGTACCTGTAGCGTCTGCGGTTGATTGTCGTTGCTGGTTGGGATGCTCGCTTTGTATGTCACGCAGCCTGACGCTAACCCGACGGCCGCCATCGCCAAAATAATAGTCTTCAATCGCATGAAATTATCCCCCTCGCTTCTGCGTTGTTTTTGTTCTTGATGCAATGGATGGTCTCCAACTGCACGATTCATTGCAAGTATGCAATCCTTGTAATTCGATGCCGGTTTTCTGTTGTATAACGTTTGTTGCGGTTCATTCGAACGCTGCTTCAGTCGTTCTTCGAGTTCTGGTGCGGGTTCGCCTCAGATCGCTGTTAGCCTTGGCGTTGATCGATTAATTTCGTTCTTCGATCATTTGTCACATCTGACCATTAGGAGGGTACGCGATGAATAGTTTGTTTCTCGGCATAAAAGGCCATGCTGTATGTATTGCAAAAGACACCGGTGAGGAAAAGTGGCGTACCAAGCTCAAGAGCCTGGTCAATGTCACGAATATCAGTTTCGACGGCAGCAGCGTCTATGCATATGCCAACGGGCACTTGTTTTGTTTGGATCCTGTCACTGGCGGTATCAAATGGCAGAACAGCCTGAGGGGGCTGGGGCACCATCATTGCATCATTGCTTCTCAATCAGACCAGCAACAGGTTGTAGCTGCCAGTTCTATCGATGATAGTGCTGCGGTTTCTGGTGCGAGTCAGTAGAGACTGGCGCCTTCCTCTGGTGACAATCGGTGCGGGTCAGAGCAATTCGCGGGGAAAGGCACCTGGTTACGTTCTCGTATTTTCCTCCAAGCCGGTCGCACTGTGCCGCAAGCCGAGTGGGAGTTTTGTCTGCCGCGAGAGTTAGCTCAATGTCCGAAAGACACTTGGCGCTTGCCCCGTCGTTTTTCGAAACTGTCGCGTGAATGCGCTGGTGTTGGCATAGCCACACTCCAGGGCGATCTCGGTGATGGGTCGTTCCGTATCGGTCAGAAGGCGGCACGCGTGTTCAATACGAGTCTTTAAAAACCACTGGCCGGTGGATAGTCCAAACAGCCGCTTCATGCGACGGTCCAACTGATAGATCGACAGTCGTGCGCGTCTTGCTAGCGCTGCCAGACTAGGCGGCCGAGCGAGTCTTGACTCTGCAAACCGGATCGCCGTGGAAACTTGTGCGTAGTCATCGCTGTGCATGTCGGGGCGGACGAGATCTCGCGACGTGCCGGTCAGTCCAATAATCGCGCCGCTCGCATCCCGCAGCGGAAACTTCGAAGTCAGGCACCAGCCCGAGTTGGCGGGTGTGTAACGGTGTAACTCCAGTTTGTCGATGAGCGCGCGTCCGGTGCGGATCACACGCTGATCCTGTTGTTCGTAACTGTGCCCCAGTGCATAGCCGAACAACTCGGTCGGTTTACGGCCGAGCAGGGCCTGCTTGTTGGGCTTGCCGCAACGCTCGACCAGCGTCTCGTTCACACACAGATAATGCCCGTCTGTGTCCTTGATAAAGAACACCGTGTCCGGCAAATGGTCGAACAGTTCCTCCGCGGTAAACGGTGTTGGCAGTTGTTCGAGCGTGTGTTGTAGCCGCTGGTGCATCACACGACTATGCCAAAAATCAAGTTATCAGTGCAATTGAGGATAAGCGAGAGTCTGGAAAAACAGTAGAATCTGGCTCATAAAAACATAAGCCTTCACCAAAACAAGAGAGGCGCGATGAGCAGGGCAGAGACGGTCTTCTCGGGCTGCATACCGGCGTTGATGACGCCTTGCGGCGCCGACGGCCAGCTCGTTTGGGGCGAGTTGGTCACCACCGCGCAGCGTCTGATTGACGCCGGCATGCGCGCGGTGGTCTATTGCGGTTCCATGGGCGACTGGCCATTGTTGTCGGACGCCGAGCGCATGCAAGGCGTTGCCGCACTGGTTGAGGCCGGCGTGCCGACCATCGTGGGTACCGGTGCACAGAGTCCCGCACAGGCCGTGGCACTCGCGGCGCATGCGGCCGAGGTCGGTGCCGATGGTCTGATGGTCATCCCGCGTGTGTTATCGCGTGGCGGGTCGCCGGCCGCGCAACGCGCGCACTTCTCGGCCATTCTGGGTGCGGCGCCCGAGTTGCCCGCTGTCATCTACAACAGTCCTTACTACGGTTTTGAAACGCGCGCCGACTTGTTCTTCGCACTGCGTGAACAACATGCCAACCTGATTGGTTTCAAGGAGTTCGGTGGCGCGGCATCGCTCAGCTACGCCGCCGAGCACATCACCAGCGGCGATGATGGTTTGACGCTGATGGTTGGCGTGGATACGCAGGTGGTGCACGGCTATGTAAGCTGCGGTGCCGGGGGCGCCATTACTGGCGTCGGTAACGCACTTCCGGAGCCTGTGTTGCGGCTGATCGCACTGTGCGAACGTGCGGCGGCAGGCGACGCCAACGCTCGCGTGTTGGCAGAGCAGTTGGATAATGCGCTGCACGTGTTGGCCACCTTCGATGAGGGGCCGGACCTCGTCTTGTACTACAAACATCTGATGGTGTTGGAAGGGCACGCGGCTTACGCGCATCAGATCCATGCCAGCGATGCACTGTCGCCATCACAACGCGCCTTCATCGAGTCTGCCTGGCGGCAATTCAGACAATGGTGGGCTGACTGGCCCGGCGCGGCGGATTGACCCATGCTAAGAATTATCGATTCTCATACCGAAGGCGAACCGACGCGCGTGATTGTTGATGGGGGGCCTCCACTCACTGCCGCCACGATCGCCGCGCAACGCGAGGAGTTCGCTCAAGACTTTGACCACTATCGACGGCGGGCGCTGCTCGAGCCGCGTGGTTTTGACGCGATGGTCGGTGCACTGTTACGCGAGCCAACGCGCGATGACTGTGCCGCCGCAGTGATCTTTTTCAACAACGTCGGCTATCTCAATATGTGCGGGCATGGCGCCATCGGCGTTGCCGCGACGCTGTATCACCTGGGGCGCGTATTGCCGGGCGCAATCCGTTTGGAAACACCGGTCGGTGTGGTCAGCGTGACGCTACACGACGCCAACCACGCGACCATTCGTAACGTGCCGAGTTACCGTTATCGGGACAATGTCAGTGTCGAGGTGACGGGGCTAGGTACGGTCACCGGTGACATCGCCTGGGGCGGTAACTGGTTCTTTTTGTCGTCCGAACCGCCGTGCGAGATTGCGCTTAGCAACGAGCCGGAGTTGACGCGCGCGGCGCAGGCCATCAAGCGTGCCTTGCAGCTGCAGGGCATCACCGGCGCAGAGGGCGCAGAGATCGACCACGTCGAGTTTTTCGCGCCGGGTGCAAGCGCCAATGCCCATTCGCGCAACTTCGTGTTGTGCCCGGGCGGCGCCTACGATCGATCGCCGTGCGGCACCGGCTTGTCGGCGAAGCTCGCCTGCCTCGCGGCGGAAGACGAGTTAGCGCCCGGTGAGCTGTGGATTCAGGAGAGTATGATCGGCAGCCGGTTCACGGCGTCGTACTCGCTCGACGAAGAGGGCCGTGTGATCCCGAGCATCAGCGGCCGCGCGTTCGTGTCGGCCGAGGCGACGTTGTTCGCCAGCGTCGATGATCCGTTCGCCAATGGCATTACCGCTGCATGAGCGATAGCGCAGATCATGTCATCGTCGTTGGCGCTGGCATCATCGGGATGGCTTGCGCGCATTACTTAAGTGCGGCCGGTCTCAACGTCACATTGATCGACAAGGGCGAACCCGGTCAGGCCTGTTCGCAGAGTAATTGCGGGTACGTCTGTCCAAGCCATGTGTTGCCGTTGAATTCGATGGGCGCCTTGAAAAAGGGTATGCGGTCTTTGCTGAATCCGTCCGCACCGTTTCGTTTAAAGCTGCAGTGGCGCGCTGGCTTGTATCGCTGGCTGTACGAGTTCGCGCGACGTTGCGGCGAGCACGCGATGGTCGAGGCCGGGCACCAACTGCAGCCGCTGCTGGCGTCGTCGCGTGCGGCGTATCAACAACTGATGTCGACCGAAGAATTCGATTGCGGCTGGCGAGAGTCGGGCTTGTTGTACGTGTTCCAGAGCGTCGAGGCGTTCGATGACTACGCGCAGGAAGATC
>JBCAZB010000221.1:0-5012 GCA_038533315.1 Pseudomonadota bacterium
GTACGGCGGGATGCTGGCATGTTTGATGTGTCGCACATGACTATCGTCGATGTGACGGGCGATTCCGGTCAGCCTCGGGCGTTCTTGCAGCGCTTGTTAGCCAACGATATCGACAAGGCGGCCGCTCCCGGTCAGGCGATCTATACCTGCATGCTAAATGCCGACGGTGGTGTCATCGATGACCTAATAGCCTACTGGATGGGTGGTGATCGCTTCCGGCTGATTGTCAATGCAGCGACTCGCGACAAGGACCTGGCGTGGATGAGTACCGTCGCGGCAGAGTTCTCCGTGTCGCTGGACGAGCGACCTGCGCTTGCAATGATCGCCGTGCAGGGTCCTGAAGCGCGAGAAAAAGCGGCGCCCCTTTTGCCGATCGCGTTGCGAGATAGCGCGCTGGCCCTGAAGCCATTTCACGCGTCCGCGGATGGCGACTGGTTTGTTGCGCGCACCGGCTACACCGGCGAAGACGGCTGGGAGATCGTATTACCCGGCGAGCAAGCGCAGGCATTTTGGGAGCAACTGATCAGTGTCGGGCTTGCACCTTGCGGGCTAGGCGCCAGAGATACGTTGCGTCTCGAAGCGGGTCTGAATTTGTATGGCTCCGATATGGACGAGACAACGTCACCGGATGCTTCCAACCTGAGTTGGACCGTCGCAGACCGAGCGACGCGCGATTTCATTGGCGCTGACGCGCTCCGTCAGCCCGGTGGCTCGAATCAGCTACTGACCGGTCTTTTGCTGCAGGCCAAGGGTGTGTTGCGCGACCACCAGACGGTCGTTGATGAGGCTGGCAACGCCGTTGGCGAAGTTACCAGCGGCGGATTTTCGCCGACCCTGCAGCGATCCATCGCGTTGGCGCGAATTTCACGTGCGGCGGCTGAGTCCGAGGCGCCGCTATTCGTTGATGTCCGCAAGCGACAATTGCCCGTGCGTATCGTCAAGCCGCCTTTCGTGCGGCGTGGCAACGCGCTCATTGAACTCGATTAACTATTACGTGCGTGCCCCCAGGAGGAAGTCCCATGTCTGAATTACCAGGTGATCTCAAATACACCGATGAGCATGAATGGTTGCGCATCGAAGAGGACGGTACCGTCGTCGTCGGCATTACCGAGCACGCGCAGGAGGCGCTGGGCGATCTGGTTTACGTCGAGTTACCGGAAATCGATCAGATCCTGACTTCGGGGGACGGGTTAGCCGTGGTCGAGTCGGTCAAAGCAGCATCCGACGTGTACGCGCCGCTCGATGCGAAGGTCACGGATGTCAACGAGGCGCTCACCGATGCACCGGAGCTCGTCAATTCGGATCCGTATGGCGAAGGCTGGATTGCGCGTATTGAGCCGGAAGACCGGTCGGTCCTCGATGAATTGATGGATGCCGATGCCTATCAGGCGTTCCTCGAGAAACTCGAAAGCTGAGCTGTCTACCCAGGAGACTGACGATGCCTTTTATTCCGCATACCGAAAATGATATCCGTGAGATGCTCGACGCCGTCGGCGCCAGCAGCATCGATGAGTTGTTTGACGAGATTCCGGAGTCGTTACGCATCCAGAATCTGGATGGCGTGCCGGCACCGATTAACGAGATGCAGGTCACGCGACTGATGCACGAGCGTGCCGCGGAAGACGCAGGAGCGTTGTCATTCATCGGCGCCGGTGCTTATGAGCATCACATCCCCGCTGCGGTCTGGCAGGTTACGACACGCGGCGAATTCTACAGCGCATACACGCCGTATCAGGCGGAAGCCAGCCAAGGCACGCTGCAGGTCATTTACGAATACCAGTCGATGATTGCCAGCCTGACCGGCATGGAAGTGAGCAACGCCTCGCTTTACGACGGTGCGTCGGCCGTTGCAGAAGCGGCGTTGATGGCCGTACGCGCGAATCGCAAGTCGAAGTCGCGACGGATCGTATTCGTGGGCGGCGTCAATCGCACTTATCAAAAGGTGGCTGAAGCGATCGCCGGGACGCAAGGGCTGTTGTTTGATGAGTTACCGTTTTCGACGGAGACCGGTCTCGCCGACCTTGACGCGTTGACGTCGATGGATGAGCCACCGGTCGCTGTCGTGATCTCGCAGCCTAACTTCTTCGGTTGTATCGACGATGTTGATGCGCTGACAGATGCGGCACATGCGCTCGGTGCGCTCGTGATCGCCGTCGTTAATCCGACGGCTCTGGCGCTATTGAAGCCGCCCGGTCAATGGGGCAGCAAAGGCGCCGATATCGTCTGTGGTGAGGGCCAGCCACTCGGCGTGCCGCTGTCGTCAGGCGGACCCTACTTCGGTTTCATGACGACCCGCCAGTCGCTGGTGCGTCAACTGCCGGGCCGCATTGTCGGACGGACACTCGATGTGGATGGCAAACCAGGCTTTACGTTGACGCTGCAGGCGCGCGAGCAACATATTCGCCGCTCCAAGGCGACCTCCAACATTTGCACTAACCAGGGTCTGATGGTGACGGCGGCTACCATTTACCTGGCTTTGCTCGGCGAGCAGGGCCTCGCGCGCGTCGCCGCCAACAGTCATCGCAATACGGTGAGTCTCTTAGCAGCGGTTGACGCGTTGCCGGGTGTTAAGCGTGCTTTCGCGACGCCGATTTTTCACGAGGCGGTCTTACAGTTGGATCGTCCGGTGGCACCGGTGTTGGCGGCGATGGCTGACCATGGTGTGATAGGTGGACTCGACCTGTCGGACGACTATCCGGAGCTCGGACACGCGCTGCTGGTCTGCGCGACCGAGACGAAGACGGAAGAAGATCTGCAACGTTACGTCGACACGATGAAATCGGCCTTGACCGCTGATTCATCACTGCGTGATGTGAGCTAAGGAGATCACGATGACACAGACTTTGATTTTTGAAGCATCTCGCGCGGGTCGTTTTGCCGAGGCGCAGGCGCCGCTCGATTCGATCGATATGCTCCTGCAGGACTCAGAGATTCCACAAGCGCAGCGCCGCTCAGACAAAACGGTACTGCCTGAGGTATCGGAGCTACAGGTCGTGCGCCACTACACTCAGTTATCGCAGAAAAATTTCTCGATCGATACGCACTTCTATCCGCTCGGCTCCTGCACGATGAAATACAATCCGCGCGCGTGCAATTCACTCGCGATGTTGCCGGGATTTCTGAACCGCCACCCGTTGGGCCCGGAGTCGCACGGTCAGGGTTTTCTGAAGACGATGTTCGAGCTGCAGGAAATGCTGAAGTCGGTCACCGGAATGCAAGGTGTCTCGCTGACGCCGATGGCCGGTGCACAAGGTGAGCTGACGGGCGTTGCGATGATTCGCGCCTACCATCGCGCGCGCGGTGACTTGGCGCGCAATGAGATTCTCGTACCGGATGCGGCGCACGGCACCAATCCGGCGACTGCGACGATGTGCGGCTGCAAGGTCGTTGAGCTACCGACCGATAATCAAGGTGATGTCGATATCGCTGCGCTGAAAGCGGCCGTCGGCCCGAATACGGCGGGGATTATGCTGACCAACCCGTCGACACTCGGTGTCTTCGAGCGACGCATTGAGGAGATCGCTGAGATCGTGCACGGTGCAGGCGGATTGCTGTACTACGATGGCGCGAACCTGAACGCTATTCTCGGCAAAGTGCGTCCGGGCGATATGGGCTTCGATGTCATTCATATGAATCTACATAAGACGTTCTCTACACCGCACGGCGGTGGTGGTCCGGGCTCGGGTGCGGTTGGTGTTGGCAAGCGGTTGTTGCCTTACATGCCGATTCCGGTTGTCGGTGAAAGCGAAGACGGTTATCGCTGGCTGGATGAACAGGATCTGCCGGACAGCATCGGTCGCTTGTCAGGGTTTATGGGCAACGCCGGCGTATTGCTGCGTGCCTACATCTACATGCGGATGTTGGGCGACGATGGTATGCGTCGCGTTGGCGAATTCGCGACGTTGAATGCCAACTATCTAATGGCACGGCTGCGCGATGCCGGTTTCGAGCTCGCGTTTCCGGAACGGCGCGCGAGCCACGAGTTCATCATTACGTTAAGACGGTCTGCGAAAGAGCACCACATCACTGCGATGGACATTGCGAAAGCACTGCTCGACGAAGGTTTCCATGCCCCGACGACGTACTTCCCGCTGCTGGTGCCTGAGTGTCTGCTGATCGAACCGACCGAGACAGAGGGCAAGGAGATGCTCGACCTGTTCGTCGATGCGATGATCCGTCTCGCCGAGAAGACTGTGAATGATGCCGACGCGATTCACGCGGCGCCCATCACAATGCCGGTTCGACGTCTCGATGATGTCAAAGCAGCACGTGAGCTGGATATCGCCTGGCGCGCTGGCGACTAAGCGCGGACTCGCCTAGACTGGAGGCTCGCGTCTAACAGTCAGAGTCCTCGATGAGAAAATTTATTGCGTGCCTCGTTTTGTGCGCGGCGCTCCCAGTCGCTGCGTTCGCAGAAACCAATGAATGGTCTGAGACCATCGAGCGAATTTCCTCGGGGGTGGTCTCGATTCGGATCGATGCCACACGGGCATTCGATACCGGCTGGAATGTCTCGTCGCAGGCCACGGGCTTTGTAGTCGATGCAGAGCGTGGCTTGATTCTGACCAATAGGCACGTTGTGACACCGGGGCCAGTCGTCGCAGAGGCTGTGTTTCTGAATAATGAAGAGGTCGCTCTTCAGCCCGTGTACTACGATCCGGTGCACGACTTCGGTTTGTATCGTTACGACCCTGCGGACCTGCGTTACATCAAGCCTGCGGAGCTGCCGCTGTCACCGGAAGGTGCTCGTGTGGGTCGTGAAATCCGTGTGATTGGTAACGACGCCGGCGAGAAGCTATCGATCCTCGCGGGCACACTCGCACGCCTCGATCGTGCCGCACCGCAGTACGGTCGCGGCAACTACAACGACTTCAATACGTTTTACTACCAGGCAGCGTCGAGCACTTCGGGTGGCTCCAGCGGCTCGCCTGTCGTCGATATCGACGGTCATGTCATCGCATTAAACGCCGGTGGCAGTACCGGTGCCGCGTCGAGCTTCTTTTTGCCGTTGC
>JBCAZB010000222.1:0-4997 GCA_038533315.1 Pseudomonadota bacterium
TTGATGATCTTTGGCGCCGGTGTCAGTGTCACGAGCCTTGGCGATCCGCTGGCCATCGGTGAAATCAGTGTAGGGCCACTTATGCTGCCCGTTACTGTCATTCTGGCGGTAGCCGTCATCAACGCGATCAACATGACTGATGGCATGGACGGTCTGGCTGGTAGTTTTTCCCTGGTCGCGCTGCTTGGACTATCAATAGCAGGGTTCGGGTTACCTTTAGCCGGTTTGTCAATTGTCGGCGTAGCTGTGGTCGCGAGTTTCTTGGTCTTCAATTTTCCGATAAAAGCGAACCGTCCTATTCGCACCTTCATGGGCGATGCTGGGAGCACTTTTCTTGGGCTGGTCATCGCCTGGTTATGTGTGAGTATCACCCAGCCACCCAATGCGACCATCAGCCCTGTCGTGGCTCTTGGTTTCGTCGCATTACCGTTGTTCGATTTAACCTCTTGCTTCTTTAGACGTATTTTCGCGGGGCGGTCACCATTCACTGCCGACCGCAATCACTTTCATCACGTGTTACAGGAAGCCGGGTTAACTCGCCGTCAGATCCTCGCAGTTTTGTTGTCATTGGCTGTGACGGTCATGTTGGTTTGCCTGGGCTTGCACGCACAAGGTGTTCCAGATGCTCTTTTGCTTTTGACTTGGGCAATTTTCGGGTTTTCCATTGACGCTTCTCTTCGATGGTATCGACGGCATCATGATCGTAGAGCGACCGTTCGAACCTAGCTTTCAGTGGCACATTGTGAAGTGTGTCAGTCCTATTCTGAAATTCGGTCGTATACACTGGATAGTTCTACTGAACCGTGATTGAATGCCGATCCGGCAAGGGTGAGAGCGGGCGGAAAGGATAATTCATGAAAGTTACGATTTTCGGTTCAGGTTACGTCGGTCTTGTTACCGGTGCCTGCATGGCTGAAATGGGCAACGACGTCGTTTGTGTCGATATAGATCAGTCCAAGATCGATCAGCTGAATCGCGGCGAAGTACCTATTTATGAACCTGGTCTTGATGCCTACATACAGCGAAATGCTGCAGCTGGACGCCTAAGATTCACGACAGATATTGTCGAAGGCGTCAACCACGGTATTTTCCAATTCATAGCGGTCGGTACACCGCCGGATGAGGATGGCTCCGCGGATCTGCAATATGTGTTGGCAGTGGCAGAATCCATAGCCACGCATATGGATGACTATAAGGTCGTTATCGACAAGTCGACGGTGCCGGTCGGTACGGCCGACAAAGTTGCTGCGAAGATCTTGGCTACACTGGCGAAACGAGAGGTCGACCTGGAGTTTGATGTCGTCTCGAATCCCGAGTTTCTTAAAGAAGGCGCAGCCATCGCCGATTTTATGAAACCGGATCGCATTGTCATTGGAACCGATAACCCACGTACGGGCGAATTGTTACGTGCGCTTTACGAGCCGTTTAATCGGAATCATGATCGATTGATTATTATGGATGTCCGCTCGGCCGAGCTGACCAAATACGCAGCGAATGCCATGCTCGCAACCAAAATTAGCTTCATGAATGAACTCGCCAATCTGGCAGAGCGATTTGGTGCTGACATTGAAAAAGTGCGGGTGGGTATTGGGTCGGATCCGCGCATTGGCTATCATTTTATTTATCCGGGTGCTGGTTACGGCGGCTCTTGTTTTCCGAAGGATGTGCAAGCGTTGGCACGCTCCGCGAGTCAGGTTGGGTACGAGGCCGAGTTGCTCAACGCGGTCGAAAGCGTCAACCTGCGTCAGAAGACCACCCTGTTCAACAAACTGTCGAAACACTACGACGGTGATCTTACTGGCAAGACCATTGCTGTCTGGGGTTTATCGTTCAAGCCTAAGACAGATGACATGCGAGAAGCACCTAGTCGAGTGCTCATCGAAGCGCTTTGGGGTGCGGGTGCAAGAGTGCAGGCTTATGACCCTGAGGCTCGAGAAGAGGCGCGACGTATTTTCGGCGATCGCGATGATTTTGTGATTTGCGATAGCGCCGCCGACGCTGTCAAAGGCGCCGACGCGCTCGTCATCGTCACCGAATGGCAGGAGTTTCGAAGCCCGGACTTCGATGATCTGTCTACGCATGTACATGACAAGGTGATCATCGATGGCCGTAATCTCTACGATCCGGGTATGATGGCGAACAAGGGATTTGCGTATTACGCCGTCGGCCGCGGGCTGAGCATCGACCCTGTTATTTAAATCGTCCTGCCACAGGTAATTGTTATGCCCGTTACTATCCCGTCCTTTAAGGCTTATGATATTCGCGGACGATTACCGGATCAGCTGAACGAAGACTTCGTCTACCGTATCGCGAATGCCACAGCGCAGTATTTGTCGGCGAAGCGAATCGTTATTGGTCGCGACATACGCTTGAGTAGCGGTTCACTCGCCGATGCCTGTGCGCAGGGGCTTC
Source organism: Pseudomonadota bacterium (assembly GCA_038533315.1). GTDB lineage: Bacteria > Pseudomonadota > Gammaproteobacteria > Steroidobacterales > Woeseiaceae > CALBPI01. Next base: position 2,413 of record JBCAZB010000222.1, read on the forward strand.
AGGATGCGGGTGTTGAGGTACTCGACATCGGCCTCGGTGGCACTGAAATGGTCTATTACGCCACCGGCTCGTTGGGTGCTGACGGCGGTATCATGATCACCGCGAGCCACAATCCAAAAGACTACAACGGGTTAAAGATTGTCCGGGATGGCGCGCGACCGATCAGCGCGGACAGTGGTCTAAACGACATCCAAAGATTGGCGGAGTCGGACGATCGTCTCATTGCCGATGAAAAGGGCGCGCGCACCGAGACGGAAATCTCTTCTTCTTACATCGAGCATTTGTTGACCTATGTCGATGTGCCGGCGCTCAACCCCATGAAAATCGTTGTTAATGCCGGCAACGGTGGCGCGGGTGCGACGCTCGACAGGCTCGCGGCACATTTGCCTTTTGAATTCGTGCGTCTCCACCACGAGGCCGATGGTCATTTCCCGAACGGTGTACCGAATCCAATGCTGACGGAAAACCGACGCGTGACGTCAGAGGCTGTTCGTGAGCATGGTGCAGACTTTGGTGTCGCGTGGGATGGCGATTTCGACCGCTGTTTTCTGTTTGACGAGCACGGCGGCTTTATCGAGGGCTATTACATCGTCGGCCTACTGGCTACCAGTATTCTCAGTGGTCGAGACGATAACGCCGGTATCGTGCATGACCCGCGTTTGACATGGAACACGGTGGAACTGGTTGAGGAAGCGCGCGGGCGTGTGATCCAAAGCAAATCCGGGCACTCCTTCATGAAAGAAGTCATGCGCGAAGAGAGAGCCATTTACGGCGGCGAAATGAGCGCTCACCACTACTTTAGAGACTTTTACTATTGTGATAGTGGCATGCTGCCCTGGATGCTGGTGGCTGAGTTGCTCAGCAACTCAAGTGCGCCGTTGTCAGAGCTGGTATCAGCCCGAATCGCGCGGTTCCCCGCCAGCGGTGAAATCAATCGCCGCGTGACTGATGCCAGTGCAGTCATGCAAGCGATCTGGGAGCAGTATGAGCCTGAGTCGAGAACCAGCAACAAGGTCGACGGTATCAGTATTGAGTTCGAGCAATGGCGCTTCAATTTGCGAGCGTCAAATACTGAGCCGGTCATTCGACTGAATGTGGAGTCTCGCGGCGACAATGCGTTGATGCAACAAAAGACTGAGGAACTGCTGGCTGCGATCGGTGGGGACCCCGCTTAAACGCCAGCGAAAACGCCTAATAGTGAGACAGGTCACACGATCGCAACAGATGACCTACTAGAATATGTCACATCGATAAGCGAAGGCCCTACCGCTTCGGGTGGTGTGTTAGTGCCCGGAAGTGCGGGACATAGGGCGCAAGAACAATCACAAAGCATGCGACATGACGATTAAAATCTTTGACCATCACATTCATATGGCCGTCTTTCTGCTCGCGGTCGCTGAATTCTTGGTGGTGATTGGCAGCATCGCACTGGGGCATTGGCTCGCGATCCATTTACCAATTGAGCTCACGCGGCCGACAGGTGAGTTCTCCTGGTTCTGCGCCACGCTGTCTGCATTCGTGATTTTTGTGGCGCTTGCGGCCATGGGCTTGTACCGATTGGCGTTACGCGCAACTCTAGCGGGTGTTGCAGCACGAATAATCGTCGCGGTCATCCTGACGGGCTTCTTTCTGCCGTTCGTGTATTACTTCTTGCCAGCACTGTATCTGCATCCACTCGTGATGGTGGTCGCGGGTGTTTTGCTAATTGTCGGTTTACTTTTGGTTCGTTATGGATTCTCCAAAGTCGTCGACGAGAGTTATTTCAAGCGACGAATCTTGGTTTTGGGTGCCGGCACGCGTGCCGAACAATTCATGACACTGCGTCGCCAAGCCGATCAGCGCGGCTTCAAGCTTGTACGTTTTCTTGCGATGGACGGCCTGTCCGGAGCTAGTGAAGCTCTGCCCGCAAAGCGCGTGCGGGCGATGCCTGACAGTCTGTACGAGTACTCGCAAAAACACCGTATCGACGAGATCGTGATCGCTCTGGATGACCGTCGTGGGAAGCTCCCGATTCGTGATTTATTGGAGTGTCGCTTGCAAGGCATCGACGTCACCGACGTCATCAGCTTTCTGGAACGTGAGACTGGCAAGATCAATTTGTCGCTTGTCAGTCCGAGCTGGCTAATTTTCGAAAGTGGATTCCGTCGACAATTGGCGCGCCGAGTAGCGCAACGCGTGTTTGATGTCATCGCCAGTCTGCTTGTACTGGTTCCAGCGTCGCCGGTCATGCTCATCGCTGCGTTGCTGGTCAAGCTGGAAGACGGTGGGCCCGTTTTCTACCGCCAGTGCCGGGTTGGCAAGAATGGCGTTAATTTCAATGTCCTTAAGTTTCGCAGTATGCGCGTAGACGCCGAAGCCGCCGGCAAACCGGTTTGGGCCAAGAAAGATGATGATCGTGTCACGCGAGTCGGTGGCGTTTTCCGAAAGCTGCGCATTGATGAACTGCCGCAGCTGCTCAACGTGCTTGCCGGTTCGATGAGCATCGTCGGGCCGCGTCCGGAGCGTCCGGAGTTCGTTGAGGAGCTCTCTGCTGAGCTGCCGTATTACCAGGAGCGACATCGCGTGAAACCGGGCATTACCGGTTG
>JBCAZB010000223.1:0-4982 GCA_038533315.1 Pseudomonadota bacterium
CGACAGGTCGTCACGCGGATCGGGTATGGACGTAGCACGCAAGCTCGTGATCCTCGCGCGCGAGCTTGGACATACCTTGTCGCTGGACGCCTTGTCAGTCGAGAGTCTTGTGCCAGAGTCTTTGGTGGATGTGTCCACTGATGAGTTTCTATCCGGACTGCCGATGGTCGATCAATCAATGGCAGAAAGATTCGCTCAGGCAAAATCGAACAACGCCTGTCTGCGCTATGTGGGTGAGCTGTCTGCAGATGGCGCTGCGCGCGTCAGCTTGCAGGAAATTCCACTCTCGCACCCCTTTGCGAATATCGCACTGACTGACAATGTTGTCTGTATCAGCAGCGACCGCTACGCTGATAATCCACTGGTCATTCAGGGGCCCGGGGCTGGCCCCGAGGTCACCGCTGCCGGTATTTTTGCAGACGTATTGCGGCTGTCTGCCCAATTGGGTAATCGCCGTTGAAGACGACCGCACGCGCCTTTGCACCCGCATCCATCGGCAACCTTGGCGTTGGTTTCGATGTGCTCGGGCTTGCTATAGAGGGCCCCGGTGACACGGTCATGGTTTCCCGTCGCGACCGGCCCGGCATTGAGATCAGCGATATTCGCGTGGCAGATGCTGCCGCGAATGCCGTCAAGCTGAGTCGCGTCGCGGAGAAAAACACAGCCTCCATAGCCGCAGCGGCTCTCTGGGCGGCGGTCGGCGAGCCCGGCGGTCTGGACATGGTCATCGAGAAGGGGATTCCGCTCGGTTCAGGTATGGGCAGTTCCGCCGCATCTGCAGTGGCTGGTGTCGTCGCAGCGAACGCACTGCTGGCAGAGCCGCTATCGCTGGATGCGCTGATGCCGTATGCGATGCAGGGAGAGTCATTTGCCAGTGGCGCGATGCACGCTGATAACGTAGCGCCAAGCTTGCTGGGCGGTATGGTGCTGTGCCCGCATGCCTGGTTGCCAGAGGTGCGTGCGTTGCCACTGCCTACGGAGATTCAGTCGGTGCTCGTACATCCGCACTTACGCATCAACACCGCCGATTCCCGTCGTGGCTTGAGCAATAGCGTTCCTTTGCCGGTCACAGTAGCGCAGATGGCGGCGATCGCTGGCTTTGTCCATGCCTGTCATAGCAACGATAGCGACCTAATCCGTCGCACGTTGGTCGACCATGTGGTTGAGCCACAACGGTCTTCGCAAGTAGCGGGTTTTGTCGATGTGCGCGATGCTGCTCTGAGCGCGGGTGCACTTGGGTGCTCACTTTCAGGGAGTGGCCCAAGCTTGTTTGCACTCGCGAATGTCGCTGATGCTCAATCGGTTGCCCTCGCTATGCAGCAAGCATTCACGGCCCACGCTATCCCGAGTGACTACTGGATATCGTCACTGGCAGCGCCAGGTGCGCGGGTACTGGAGCGCTGAATGCGATTCGAGAGCACGCGCAAAGAGGGTTCGGTCGATCTGGATACGGCTCTGTTATCAGGACTGGCGCCGGACGGCGGGCTTTATGTACCGACATCGTTGCCGCAGCATCCCGCCAGTGTGTTCGACGGCGCCGACAGTCTGCAGGCCATTGCGGAGATCTATCTGCAGCCGTTTTTTAAGGGTTCTCGCCTCGCAACGTCGTTGCCAGAGATTGTCGCGGAGACCTTTCACTTTCCAATGCCGCTGCTAAGTCTCGCCAAGGAAACCGGCCATCCGGTATCCGTGTTGGAGTTGTTTCATGGTCCTACCGCGGCCTTTAAAGACGTCGGTGCTGGTTTCCTAGCAGCTTGTTTAACGCGGCTTGACGACGCACCTGTTGACAGTCCGCTAACGATCCTTGTGGCCACATCGGGTGATACCGGCGGTGCTGTGGCATCGGCATTTCATCGTCGCGACGGCGTGCGTGTCGTTGTGCTGTTTCCCAAAGGCAAGGTGTCGCCGCGGCAACAGCATCAGCTGACCTGTTGGGGCGACAACATCGTGGCAGCTGCGGTCGAGGGCACCTTCGACGACTGCCAGCGCATGGTCAAGGCAGCATTCGTTGACGATTCTATGCGCCGTGAGTACCGCTTCTCATCTGCAAACAGCATCAACATCGGGCGCCTGATACCGCAAAGTGTCTACTACGCAGCGGCATCGCTGACCCATTACCGGGCAACCGGCACGACGCTGTCGTTCATTGTGCCGACAGGTAATTTAGGCAACGGGTTGGCCGCTGTGCTTGCGCGCGCCTGTGGTCTGCCGATCGATGAGATTACCTTTGTCAGCAACGCCAATCGCACAGTTCCAGACTATTTCGCAAGCGGCGAGTATCAGCCGCGCGACAGCATCGAGACACTGGCATCGGCGATGGACGTCGGAGCACCCAGTAATCTGGAACGTTTGCGTCATTTGTTTGGTGAACGCGATGCGTTGCTACAGCGTGCCTTGTCCGCTGAGACGGTGGACGACGAAGCGATACGTGCGCAGATTTCGCGTGATGCCACGCGTTTCGCGTTTGCCTGGTGCCCGCATAGTGCAACCGCGATGCATGTGTGGGATCACCTGCCGGATAGCCAAAAAGAAAAGCCGCACGCTGTCGTCGCTACCGCACACCCGGCGAAATTCGAGACGATTGTGGAGCCGATTATTGGTCGTTCTGTCGAAATACCGGAGAGTTTGGAGCGATTGTTAGCACTGCCGAGTGAATTCGCGACGATTGCGCCGGAACTGGATGCGCTCGCGCGCGTGTTGCGGAGCTAGGTAACCGATGTCGGCAATATTTGACGCGATACTCGAAGCGGTGCAGTCGCCATCCCTGGCATTCTGGCCTGTGTATGTTTCCGCACTGGCGCTGTTACTGACAGTCGTGTTGGTTGTCCGATGGTGGCGTGGACGTCGAGTGTCAACCATCGCTAAGTCGATTGCTGCCGTAAGCATCGACCAATTAAGCGATGTTGTTCTTCCAAAAGCAGATGACGGTGAGATTCACATTGCTCATGTGCTGCTTACAGAGCGTGGCATCCTGGTCGTGGACGTACGCGATATCAGCGGTATCGTTTTTGGTAGCGACAAGATGCGCGACTGGACCATCATGCAGGATGGACGCCGGTTCACGATTCCGAACCCTCAGGAAGCGTTGCTCGACCGAATAGCGGCGGTCAAACTCGCCGTCGGCAAAGGCGCTGTTGATGGGTGTGTGATCTTCAGTGATGCCGCTGATTTCAGTAAGGGTCGACCATCATTGGTGCGCACAGAGTCGGACTTTCGCAAAGAATGGGCTATTCACGAACCGAATATGGCGCGCGCTGCTCACGATGTCGCATGGACGGCGTTGCGGGACGCAGCATTTCGCGCTTGAAGTGTAGACTGAGGTTGGTAAGACATCGTTCGATGCTGTCGCCGGTACCGACGACGTAGTTTTGCGACAGCCGTTTCGCGCTGAGTTTCGTCCCAGATTAACTTGAGAGACCGAAAAAGCGCTGTGCATTGGCGGTAGTTTGCGCGGCGAGTTCTTCAACGCTGACATCGCGCGCGGTCGCGACGACGCGTGCGACTTCCGGTAACCACGCCGGTTCGTTGCGCCGTGTCTTTGGTCTGGGGCGCAGACTCCGCGGTAACAAGTAGGGCGCGTCGGTTTCGATCAGTAGTCGATCTGCGGGTATTTCGGCGACGAGCGAGAGCAAATGCTGGCCGCGTCGTTCGTCACAAATCCAACCGGTAATGCCGACATACAAATCCAACGCGAGATAGTCTTCGAGTTCGCGTTGCCCAGCGGTAAAGCAGTGTGTCACAGCGCGCGGTAGCTTCGGCAACCAGGGCTTCAGGACCTCAAGAAAATCGTCGTGTGCATCCCGTTGGTGCAAAAAAACCGGCAGGGAGAACTTCACAGCGAGCGAAAGTTGACGTTCGAACGCATCACGTTGCCGATCGGTTGGCGCAAGATTGCGGAAGTAGTCGAGTCCGCATTCGCCGGCTGCCACGACTTCGGGCGCTGACATCTGCTCCGCCAGTTTCTGATGCATCGCATCGTCATAGTCGCCGGCATGATGGGGATGCACGCCGGTTGTGTAGTGGAGCCGATCGTCGCCAGATGCGATGGCCGCCGCACGTTGGTTGGAGCTGATTGAGCTACCGGTAATGACAATGTCCTGTACGCCAGCAGTACGCGCGCGCACCAAAACTGCGTCGCGGTCCTCGTCAAAACTCGAGTCGGCCAGATTGGCGCCAATGTCGAACAGTTTTGCCACAATGATCTCCACGCTATGCCGCGCGCAGTCTACGTGACAGCGCCAGACTGCGCCAGTGATCGTCTCTATGTGACCTGGCGCACAGTTTTAGCCCCCAGACGGGGTATCCTTTCGTTATGTTTATCCGAGCACTCTTTATTGCTTTTGTGGCGTGGTGCCTCCATACCACCGCGCACGCGGCGATGAAACTCGCGGACCTACGCGATCGGGCGGCTGTTATCGAGTATGCCGCGCACGTCGGTGATTTCCGCCAATTGACGCAGATCAGTGATCTTCTGGTCGAGCAGACAGCACGCGGTAACTTGCAAAGAATGGTGCATTACTACTCAGCACTGGCCGCTTATCGCGCCGCCGAAATCGACGCTGATGTCGAGTACCGAGTCGGCGTACTGCTCGACCGTTGCGTCGACCAAGGCAAGGCCGCCTTGGCGCTTGATCCAGAGTTTGCCGAAGCGCTGGCGCTGATCGGCGCCTGTCATGGCCTGGCCGCTGCGCGGCAACCGCTGGCGGCGATCGTATCGGGCAATTTCTCTGCGCGTGAACTCAAGCGCGCGCTGGCGTTGGCGCCGGAAAATCCCCGCGTGCAACTCTTGCATGCGGTCACACTGATGCGTCGATATGAGTCACCACAGCGCAGAGCGCAGGCGGCGGAGAGCTTAAGCGAGGCATTGCGTTTGTTCGATACGTTCGCAACCATGGGTGATGACCAGTCCCCGCAGTGGGGCGAGGAGCATGCACATCTGTGGATGGCGCGCTTGGCGCTCGCTAACGATGAGTCATCGTTAG
>JBCAZB010000224.1:0-4967 GCA_038533315.1 Pseudomonadota bacterium
ATCTTCCCCCCTCTCGCCGTTCAGCTACCGTCGCCAACCAGATCGACAGGTGCAAGTACGCAATCGTCAGAACTACAAATGCCACGCATCGCATCAAGCAGACGGGCGTACTCTTCGGTTTGAGTGATGTCTTCCATCCCAATGCCAAAGGTTACTTGCTGGCTACGCACATACTGGGCGTATTGTTTCAACGCGTTTGCGACCGTGACGAAGTCGCCCGCCAGTCTGAACTACGATAGCAATTCAGCAGATACCGATACGATCGGCTTGCTTGCCGTCGCGCAATTGCAACCACCGCGTACGTGGAATTCGCTGCTGCAACGTTCGCTGTGGCACGCACGTCGTCTGCATGATGTGGCAGCGGATGATGCACGTCTCATGATGGTCAAAACCAAGTCTGATCTGCGAGAACTTCAACAACGGCGGGTAGCCGGCGAAGCGGTGATCGGTGGCATGCTTGGTGTAGAGGGTTTGCACAACCTCGAAGCACAGGCCAGCAACCTGCAGGTTTTGTTCAATGCCGGGTACCGTATGGCTGGGCTCACGCATTTCTTTGACAATGCACTAGCGGGGTCGATGCATGGGCTCGAGAAGGGCGGTTTGACGGATTTCGGTCGCGGCATCGTGCGCGAAATGGAGGCGCTTGGCATGGCTGTCGATATCGCCCATTTGAGTCCGAAGGCTGTCGATGAGGTATTGGCGATGGCGACACGACCTATCGTCGTCAGCCATGGCGGCGTTAAAGCGCTGTGCAATGCGAATCGCAATCTGACTGATGCGCAGATTCGCGGTGTGGCGGCGACAGGCGGTGTGATCGGGATCGGCTATTGGCCGGGTGCAGTATGCAGTACACACCCGGATGCCGTGGCAGCGGCCATACGTCATGTGATCGACCTTGTGGGCATCGATCATGTCGGTCTCGGGTCAGATTATGACGGCGCCGTACAGGTGGCTTTCGATACCAGCGCGCTCGTGCTGATCACCGGTGCATTACAGCGACAAGGTCTGAGCGAGCGAGAAATCGCGCAGGTAATGGGTGGCAACGTCGTGCGGGTTCTATCCAACACGTTACCGAACTAGTGTCGCCACGACCGGCTATTGGCTGGAACGCTCCAGCGTACGCAAACTCGCGAGGTACGCACGTTCGAACTCTTGCTTGATGAAATCCGGAAGCGTATCCGGTTGCCGTTGCGCAATGACGGCATAGAAACGTTCAAACTGCTCCCACAACGCGCTTTTCTTGCCGCGTCCAAACAGTCCTGATTTACCCCCCGCTGCCGCGAACCGTTCGGCCAGTTCTTCCGGTGCGATCTGATCGAGAAAAGCATTGATCGCATCGCGCGCGGCTTTGTGCATCGCTGCGTTGTGTAACCGGACGGACTCCATACTGGCACGCATGTCGTCTGCCGCTTTCTGATAGACCTGACCGCGGCCTAACAACAAATCGACGATTTCGTCGTTGATGTTGGTATCGGTAGCGTCGTCGATGTCTTGCTGTGATGTTTGCATGTCCAACATTTGCTTGGCACTGACGCGATCGGAACGCATCGCTTTCAGCACGATGACGGCTTCCCGCAGGGCACTGCCGACCGCGTGAGCGACTTGTTCAGGATCGCGCGACTCGAGTTCACTCCGTTCCACGCCAAGCCCCTGGATCAGTGCGCGAAAGTGTTTTTCTGTGGGTGGGATGGTAGCACCGGGCAACGAGCTGACATTCGCGTTGTACGGTTGCGTGGCTTCGGACGCGATCGTCTCAACATTGCTCGCCATGCCGCCACTCGCGTTGAGCGATGCCGACAGCGAATCCATATTGCTCAAAATAGATTTATTGACCGAAGCGATACGATCATCGAGCAACGATTCGAGGTCTAGCTTCTCCGCTATGTCATCTTCGACCAACAGTTCGGCGGACAGATCCTGATTGACGCTGGCGAGGTCCGGCGAACGTTCGCCCACGGCTCTTCCAGCGTCGAGCAGTGCGTCGCTCAGCTGTATCGGATCATCGTCGTCCAACAGATGCGCGCCAAGCATGGTGGCGACGCTATCGCCGGTCGACTGCTTCACCTCGGCAACGACGATGTGGTAGTTACCCATGCGCAGTTTCATCCCCACGCGCAACTCGACAGGCGTCGTCGGGCCCAGCGCTGTGCTGCTGCCGTTGACAAAAACCCCGTTCATGCTGGTGTCAACCAGGTAGAAACCGTCGTTGCGTGCTTCGATACTCGCGTGCACGCTGGATACGTAGCGCCTCTGGTCAGGAAGTACCCACTCATTGTGCTCCGCCCGGCCGATGGTGCCACCGTGTTCACCGAAAACACACTGGTAATTGTCGCCCATCGTATCTCTGAGACGATTACTGACTGCGAGTCGTAATTGCATAGTTATCCATCAACGCGCTCGCGCACGTCCGTTTAGTCCTTCAGCCACTCACATTATTATGTCGAGAAACCGCCACGGATGCAGGAATTGGGTCACATTTGGTCGGCTGACTGCTCTCTAGCATTGATTTCTAACGGTTTAGCGGCTTTTGCCGCTGAATCTTGAAACCGGGTCTGGCGCCCATATAGCTAGCTTGTCGACAGGAGTTCAGCATGTCATCACTCTATCGGGTCAGTTTTGTCAATCAGGGGCAGGTTTACGAGGTCTACGCACGTTCTGTGGGCCAGGGTGATCTGTTTGGTTTTCTTGAGATCTCGGAGCTTAAATTTGGCGAACGTACGACGGTCGTCGTCGATCCGACCGAAGAGCGGATCAAATCTGAGTTCGCTGGCGTCAAAAAAAGCTATATCCCGATGCACGCAGTGCTGCGAATCGATGCCGTGGAGGAACAGGGACAAAGCAAAATCACCAAAATCGAGGGGGCGAACGTCACTCCGTTTCCGGTACCGGCTTACTCACCGACCTCGGGCGACAGTTAACAGCGATTAATCGGTTCTGTGGCGCACGGCAGCACTGCCTGACGTCTCGATTTCCGGTATCATGCGCGGCATATCGGAAAACGGTATCCCCCGTCGATGACAGCACGTCCTGATCGGTCGCGAACGGCGACCTTGCATCTCATCGCCGGTGGCCCGGCAATTACGGAATTTCGACGGCAGGCTTTGCTGGAAAAATGTTCACGGCGCGGCCTGCGCGTGGATGACATCTCAGCGCAGAATATCTGGCTCGTCTACGGTGAGTCGATGTCGACCGCCGACCATTCATCTTTGCGGCAGCTCTTAAATCAGGGCGCCAGCTTCGCCAATGATGACCTTGAGACCGGGTTTTTCGTCGCACCGCGTATCGGGACCATCTCGCCATGGTCGTCGAAAGCGACGGACATTGCTCAACAATGCGGCCTCGCTGGCGTTCATCGCATCGAACGTGCGCGGCATATTCGCGCCACTGGCGATGATTACGATACTTCCGTGCTTCGCGAAATTTGCTACGACCGCATGACGGAGCAGGCGTTCGCGGATCGATACGCACTCGCAGAAATTTTTGATCAACAATTGCCACGTCCGCTGCAGCAAATCGATTTGGGCGATAACCCGGGTAGTGCGCTGCAGGACGTCAACACGCGCTTGGGTCTGGCGCTGTCGACGGCCGAAGTCGATTGGTTGGCAGCGCACTATTTTGAGGCGGGCCGATCACCGACCGATGCAGAACTGATGATGTTCGCACAGGCCAATTCCGAGCACTGCCGGCACAAGATTTTCAATGCAGCCTGGACGCTCGACGGGAAGACTCAGTCGGCGTCGTTATTTGGCATGATTCGACACACGACCGAACAATCCCCGGGCGGGGTTGTCAGCGCCTACACCGATAACGCGGCGGTGCTTGCAGGTCACGCCGTTACCCGTTTGACGGTTGATCCGTCGTCACAGCAGTTTACGTATGAGGCGCAACAGGTTGATCTGTTGGCCAAAGTCGAAACGCACAATCATCCGACCGCGATATCGCCGTTTCCGGGTGCTGCGACTGGCGCCGGCGGCGAAATCCGCGACGAAGGTGCGACCGGTCTCGGTGCGGTTCCCAAGGCAGGGCTGACAGGCTTTACCGTGTCAGATTTGTGCCTGCGGGATTTTACGCAGGCGTGGGAAGACGATATTGGCCGGCCTGATCGGATTGTCAGCGCCCTCGACATCATGCTCGAGGCGCCCATCGGTGGTGCGGCTTTTAACAACGAGTTTGGTCGACCCAATTTGGGGGGCTATTTTCGGACCTTTCAAGCGACGCGCAATGAGCCCGGCGAGCATTGGGGCTATCACAAACCGATTATGATCGCGGGCGGTGTGGGCAACGTGCAACGGCAGCACGCACTGAAGCGACCGCTGCAGCCCGGCAGTCTTGTGGTTGTACTCGGTGGACCTGCGATGTTGATCGGGCTTGGCGGCGGTGCGGCGTCGAGTGTCGCCAGTGGCAGCAGCGACGCGGCGCTCGATTTTGCGTCGGTTCAGCGGGGTAATCCGGAAATGCAACGGCGGGCGCAGGAGGTCATCACGCAGTGCGCCGCGATGGGTGCGGCCAACCCGATTGCGTTAATCCACGATGTCGGCGCAGGCGGCTTGTCGAACGCGGTACCCGAGGCTTGTGATCACTCCGAGCTGGGCGGACGTTTCGAGCTCAGACATATTCCGAGCGATGAACCCGGCATGAGCCCGATGGAGATCTGGTGTAACGAGTCGCAGGAACGCTATGTGCTGGTGATCGAGCCTGAGCAGCTCGAACGTTTCGAGGCATTGTGTCACCGTGAGCGCTGTCCGTACGCGGTACTCGGCACATTGCGTGCGGACGATCGTTTACTGCTTAGCGATGCGTGGAATGATGCGGCACCCGTGGATATGCCGATGTCGGTGCTGCTCGGCAAAGCGCCGCGCATGCAGCGAGAGGGAACGACCGTCGTGCCGGACTACGTGCCGTTTTCCACCGCTGACATCGATCTGCGCGAGGCATGGCGACGCGTCTTGTCGCTGCCGAGCGTCGCC
>JBCAZB010000225.1:0-4955 GCA_038533315.1 Pseudomonadota bacterium
CTGTGGTGCACTGGCGCACGTTCATTCCCTCGATCGCGAACAATTTCTTGTCGCGCTCGCCTTGCTTGCGCAAGATCCAGTGTTCCACAGTCGATGCACAGCCCGTGACTTACAACTGGTTTGGACATCTGTATGTGCGCAAGCAAGGCGAGCGCGACAAGAAATTGTTCGCGATCGAGGGAATGAACGTGCGCCAGTGCACCACAGTCAGTGACGAAAAGCGGGGCGACGGTTACAAGCTCGTCTCGCGCGAAATTATGCTCTACAAAGACCCGGAGACCGGTGAAGTGCTGAGCACCTGGGATAATCCGTGGACCGGTGAGACGGTCGACGTGTTGCATGTTGCGAATGATCCGGTCAACTTCGCCCAGTATGAAATCGGCCGCGATGGTCGGCCACTAACTTTCGCTGGTGAGCTGGAGGGCAGCACCTGGCGCCAGACCAACACCGTGCCGTTGTTTTATCCCAATCCGCTTGCGAGCCAATATCAAAAACAGATCGGTGGCACCTACCACGCTACAGAAATGTTCAACTTTTTTGGTAATAGCGCAGACTTGCTCGACGCGGACAGTAGCACGGCGGAAGTCCATGTGGGCTGGGTGCGGATGTCGACCTGGTTGCCGTGGATGAACATGCAAGGCCGGGAGGGTTTGCTGTATGTCCACGCGTCCGGCAAGAAACTCGAGAGTTGGGACGATCTTTCCGACACCATGAAAGCTGAAATCTATCGGCACTATCCCGACTATGTTGCGCCGCCGCCTGTCGATGACGATCGCCGCAACGAAACGAGCTGGATCTACTACAAGCGCGTGCAGGATGGTGAGCGTGAGGCGCCACAGCGCGACTGATTCATCACGATGTCCGGGGCTTATGGCCCCGGGCAGCTATGACAGTTTGAGCGCGCCCGGATTCAGCAGACCATTGCTATCGACGGCGGCCTTGATGTCACGCAACAGCTGATCGGCACCCGGCTGCATGTCGGAGCGATAAGGATAATGTTTGCCGATCTGGAAATGTGTGGCACCGAGCTTATGCATCATGTCTGTCAGCTCATGACGCAGATCATCGACGAATTGTCGGGCTTTCTCATCGCGTGGGAAGTTGGTGAGCTTGGCTAAGTAGTCGTCATCGAGAAAACGCTGGTGAATCGGCATCTGTTCGTCTTCCCAGTACATGCAAGGTTCGACCAGAAAAGCCGAGGTCGCAATCGTACACATCAGTACGCCGTGCTCAATACGCATCTCTGCCATCGCGTCCTGGTGTTTTTCGAAGATGGCACACACCCCCTCATATGCCTTCTGCGCGTCGCTCAATGAAAAGATACCGTGGACCGGCGCCCAGCGTTCACCACCAGGCCCGAGCAGAGAATTCACGTTGGCGAAAGGATCTGCGCGCATGACCTTAGGCATGGTCGCTTCCACCTCTTTACCGCCGTCGCCAATGATCGCCCGCACGGCGTCGAGGGTATCGTCCGCCGCACTGGCCGTACGCGCGTCTAAGGTGACGTGCATCGAATACGGCAGGTCTTTCAGGAAATCGCGACCGGCCGCCACAACCTTCGCACCGGCTTTCAAACCTTCGAGCAATGAGCCCGATGCCTTGACGACTCGACCGAGCGACTTCACATCTTCCGCCATACTCGATCGCTTCAACCGGATTTTCTGTAGTCCTGGATCAAACGCAAAGCACTCGCTGACCAGATCGTCGCGAGCAATTTCCGCCATCGCCTGCATCATCGTGTCATGCGCTTTGAAGCCGAAGGAGGCGTGACGTGTATGCGGCAAGATACGCTTGAGTGGTAACGTCGCGCGGACCTTAATGCCTAATGCGCCGCAGTCTCCAGTGAATAGCCCGGTGAGATCGGGACCGTAATTTCGATAGAAGGGCGCTGCGTGTGTGTTCGTCGCTGAGCCGGTGCTGACGAGCGTCCCATCCGCGAGCAATACATCGAGTGACTGTACGTTGTCGGCGGCAGAACCGTGTTTACCGGATCCGAGAAACACACTGCCCTGCGACAATGCACCACCCACCGTCGCGCGCATGCCGCTCAGTGGGCCCCAATATGGGGTACGGACACCGTGTGGCTTTAGCGCTTCGGAAAGTTCGCGCCAGGTAATGCCGGTTTCAACGGTCACGTACATATCATCGGTATTGATTTTAATGACGCGGTTCAGTGCCAGACTGTCGATCAGCAATACGTTATCTGCTTGAGCCAGATACGCGTCGGTGTAGGACATGCCCCCGCCTCGAGTGATCACGGGTACGCCGCTCGCCGCAGCGAGTTTGAGTGCTTGTTGCAGCGTATCGACACTCGTCGGCTTCAATACCGCGGCGACCAACTTACCGCTGCGATAAATATCCTGCGAATAAAACTGTCGCTCGGCGTCATCGGTGACTACGGCGTCGGTGCCCGCAAGTTCGATCAGCGCCTGCAGGAAATCGGGTTGAGGAGACAGTTCTGATTGCATGGCAAATCCTACCTATAAAGCGGGTTTGATAGCAGCGACCGCGGCTGCGGCGATCAGGCAAAGCCAGATGACGATGACAAACGGCCTCGATTTTTTCAAACTTCCGTCGATGGTCTGTTCAACCTCTGGGCTCGAGCCTTGTGTCACGAGTTGTCCGAAGGCAGCGCCAAATGGCGCGAATACTTTACGGATCATCAACCCACACGTGATGGCTGTCGCGAACAGCAGCATTTTGATAGCGACCCAGTCGCTTTTGACCGGACCAGAATCACTGAGACCTGCCACCGCAAAACCCGCCAACGCAAGAATGACGATAATGCGGACGACTGCGTCGACTTTGGTGGTTGCTGCATGATGCGTTTTTTCGATGTGCCAAAGCATGGCGAGCCAGACGGCAGCTAGCAACCAGATGCCGAGTAGCGCACCTGCTGGCAGAACCACCTGCCCGATGCTCGCAGCCAGCGATACGCCGACGGGTAGCATCAGAATCAGGCAGATGCGAGGTACACGATCCAGCCCGATCAAGATGCCTGCTGCGGTCTTACGATCGTCGACAGAGCGGTCTGCATCTGCGACAACAAAACTTGAGTAGAACACACCGAGGTCGCCACCGAGCCAGTAGGCAAAGAGCAGCAAATGTATGATCAGCCAGAACGCGTAGGCGGAGATCATGACGACGACTCGATCACGACGAGTTCCTTGCCGAAAT
The DNA here is from genome assembly GCA_038533315.1 of Pseudomonadota bacterium. Lineage (GTDB taxonomy): Bacteria > Pseudomonadota > Gammaproteobacteria > Steroidobacterales > Woeseiaceae > CALBPI01. The sequence goes on from JBCAZB010000225.1 coordinate 3,178, forward strand.
TCTCGCCACGCATCAGTCGGCTGAAGGCACCTGCGGCCTTGGCGAGCCCTTCACTGCGCGACTCCAGATAGCGAATGTCGCCGTTGCGCACCCACGTACTGGCTTCCTCAGAAAATGTATCCCACAGATCGTAATGGTCATAGACGACCAGTCCGCGCATCGTCGCGCGTGCGCCAATGACAGGGCCGAGGTTCGGCCCAGGCGGCGTTTCCTTGCTGTTGTACTGTGTGATTAGTCCACACAGGATGATGCGGGCGCCAAGTGCCAAACGCGTCAGCACCGCAGCCAGGGTATCGCCACCCACGTTATCGAAGTACACGTTGATGCCATCCGGGCAAAGCTCCGCCAGCCGCGTTGTCAGGTCTTCTGTCTTGTAGTTGATGCAGGCATCAAAACCAAATTGATCAACCACGAGGTTGCATTTCTCCGCTGAGCCGGCGATACCGATGACGCGGCAACCCTTGATGCGAGCGATCTGTCCGACCATGCTGCCGACGGGTCCGGACGCCGCTGATACGCCGACGGTGTCTCCGGCGACTGGCTCGCCGAGTCTCAACAAGCCTGCATAGGCGGTGAGGCCTGGCATGCCGAGCACACCAACACGCAGCGAGCGGAGATCGGGCGCACTGTCTACTTTGCGGGCGCTATCGGCTGATACAGTCGCCAGCTGCTGCCACCCGCCATCGACGACGACGATGTCGCCGCTGGCGAAGCGCGCGTCGTTGCTTGAAATGACTTCGGCGACGGTATTGCCGGGCATTGTGTCGCCCGGTTCGATCTTTTGTGCGTAGATCTGCCGGCCGCTGATCACGCCGCGCAGAAAAGGGTCCAGCGACAAATACTGATTCTTGACGAGGAGTTCGCCGTCACTGGCTGTCGGCACAGGACCGGTCGTCAGTTCGAAATCATCTACGGTTGGTACACCGTCAGGGAACCGTGCCAACGCTACGCGTGTCTGCTGTTCAGTCATCGGAACTCGCTTGTTGCTGCCGTTCTTCGGGTCGCGTACCCGGTCAGGGTCCGCAAGAGGCGCAGCGAGTGCCGAAAAGGCCGTCGAAAACCATTCGCAGCGCATTGCGCTCGGTGCGACAAACGCGCCCTAGCGACCGTCGGATAATATCATAATGTTATAATTATGGGACAACTTCAGGCGAAGTGGTCTTGCAGCACGATGATGTCACCGTCGTTTCGCTGGCAGTGTTTGTCCAGATAGCCCAATAGCTCCGGCAACGGCATTGGGCGGGCGAATAAATAGCCTTGTGCGTAGTCGCAACCGATATCGCGCAGGAAGTCGAGTTGCTCGGGGTGCTCGACGGCCTCAGCGATCACCGGTAGACGCATGTTGTGGCACATGTCGGTAATCGCCTGCGTCACGATGCGTGGGTTGTTGCCCTGCGAAATCCCGTCGATGAACTGCCCATCGATCTTGATGCCGGACACCGGCAGCATATCAATGTGTTTCAGAGTTGCGATACGCGTGCCGAAATTGTCGATCCAGATGTTAACGCCCAGTTCTCGCAGACGTCGCATGTTGGCCGCCGCAAATTCGAGATGGCGCATCACGGACTTCTCACGCATCTCGAGTCTGATCAAGTCGCCGTCGATATCGTGCTGTTTCAGTGTGGTCTCTACGTGGGCGATCAATGTGGCATTGTCGAGGTGCATCGAGGCGACATTGGCGGCTGCCTGCAGCGTCGTGAATCCGGCCGCGCGAATCTCCACCATGTCTTCGACCAGCTGACTGATGACCGATCGATCGAGATGCTCGATTCTGCCAG
>JBCAZB010000226.1:0-4944 GCA_038533315.1 Pseudomonadota bacterium
TGGCCGCGCGTCTGCTCTTCACAGGCGTAGATGATGTTGTTCAACACCAGGTCGCCGTCGAGAGCCGCCTGCTGCGAGCGGTTGTCGATACGCAGGCAGTAGTTGTCATTCGCCGACGTCGCATCGGTTGCGCCGAATGAACCAATAACGAGCGAGTTGTTGATCGTCGGGAACAGACCCTCACGCAAACGCCAGCCGGCACCCGGATCGTGTGTCGCGGTGGCCGCACCGTTCGGCGAGATGATGCAGGTCAGGTTGTTGATCGTCGGACGTGAGTTCAGACCCTGTGCGATAACCGCTTCGACTTCGGTATCGGTCAGGCTGCTGAATGAGCCAATGCCGTCCGCTTCGATGCAGTGGTTGCCGTCGGTCGCAGACTGAATAACCAGTGCGTTCGTGATCGTGCCAGAGTAGCCTTCATCGATGTCAATCGCATCGTCGCGGACATACAAGCCAATGAAGTTCGTGAAGTTTACCGCGCCGCCGAACATCTCGATGCCGTCGTCGAACGTGGAATAGACCTGCAGGAAGTTGACGATCGTATTCGATCCAACGCCACCGAACGAAATACCGTTCAGCTCATCGCCGTTACCGACCGTAGCACCGGTGTGCTTGACGACGACATACTCGAGACGGCCCGAGCTGTCTTCATTATTGTCACCACCGTATTGTGACTCATCGAGGCCAGCCGCGCCTTCCGCGTCGACATGGCAATCGGTGGTGGCGAGGTCACCGGCAGCCGCCGTGCCTGTGTAGTCGCATTTGTTCGTGATACCAAAGCCGTTGATGACCATGCCGCCCCACTGCTGTACGTCTTCGGGACCAACGGTGCCGTTGATGTCAGAGACAGAGGTGAACGTGATCGGCGCATCGGCGCGGCCAACCGCAAACAGCTGTGAGCCGCGGTTGATGATCATGAAGTCGGCACTGGTCTGGAAAGCCAGGGTTGCGCCTGCTTCGACCGTCAGAACCGGGCCGTCACCGCCTTCGCGGATACCTGCGGCCGCCAGATCAGCGTCGTTGTCGTAGGTTTCGCCGACGAACAAGCTACCTTCGAACACGTGGGCGCCGCCGCCAGACAGTGCCGGGATGGTCAAATCGACCGTCAGGTTGTTACCCGCATCGACGAACGAAGGCGCATAGACGCAGTTCGTGCCGTCGAACGACCCGGTGATCTCTTGACCGCCCGAGTTGGTGTACGAAGCACATACTGCGTTCGGATCGGTACCACCACCGGTTTGGTTGTTGGTGGTGTTGTTACTGTTCTCTACCTGTGTCGTCGGCTCGATGTTGATATCGCCGCCGCCGCAGCCCGCCAGTACTGCCAGAGCGATGACGCTCGGCGCCATGGTCAAACGCTTCATTACTTGCACTCCCAATTAAATCCAGCTTGAAATCGATGCTTTGCAAGTGCTCAAAAGCGCTCTGGTTGGAGGTCGCCATTGTTGTCGACGACCTAGCAAACCGTTCGACAAGACACACACCTGCTTTGTGACGGCCGTCACAGTAGGTGTAATGCATGAACGTAAAGTGACAGGTTTGTTACAGAAATGTGACACCGGGAAACTGTTGTTTTGATGCATCGTGTGACAACCGGAAACAAGCGTTTAGCGTTGGTTTTTCACGACGAATCTGGACAGCCGGGGCAGATATCTGGATCGCCGACGCGAATCGGGGTAGCTTTCGCGCAATGAGCATTCAAAAGATTAACGTTGCGGGCGTACCTGAGCACTTCAATTTGCCGTGGCGAATGCTCGCAGAAAGCGATTTAGCCGCGAAGCTTGGCTATCAGGTCGACTGGCGCGACGTGCGCGAGGGCACCGGCGAGATGATCGCTCAGCTACGGTCCGGCCAGTGCGATATGGCGTTGTTGCTGACAGAAGGGGCTGTCGCCGGTATCGGCAACGGCGGGGGCTATCGCATCGTCGGCGAATACGTCGCATCGCCGCTGCGCTGGGGCATCCATGTCGCGGCAGACTCAGACATTCAAGACGACACCGACCTGGAAGGCCGCTCATTCGCCATTAGCCGCTTCGGCTCCGGCTCACATCTGATGGCGGCACTTTACGCCCGCGAGCAGGGCTGGCAGACAACGCCGGAATACGTTGTCGTGGATCATCTGACTGGGGCACAGGCCGCATTGCAAGCGGGCAAGGCGGATCTGTTTCTGTGGGAGCAGTTCACGACGCAACCGCTGGTGGACGAAGGCGTGTTCCGGCGCGTTGGCGTCGTGCCGACCCCATGGCCTTGTTTTGTCGCCTGTTTGTCGGATAACAGCGAAATCCCGCCGGTGGCCGCGTTGGCGCTACTCAAACTGGCCCTGGCTACCGCCAGTCTATTGGTGGTTCGACCGAACATCGCGGACGTCTTCGCCGATCGTTATCAACTGCGACGATCGCAGGTGACCGAATGGCTGGCGCTGACGCGCTGGTCCGAAGCGGGAATACTGGCACCAAAGTGGATCGACGAGGCCAGTGACGCGTTACTAGCGGTTGAACTGATCGATACGCCGGTCGAACCAACCGCTGCAATCATCGCAACCTAACCGCTAAATGCTAGCCGCCGGCGCGCTTAACCCAAGCGCTAGCGTGCGGTGCAAACCCCTGCTTTGGATAATAGTCGACCGCCTGTGGCGCGCTCAGCAGAATAAGACTGCAATCCGGCGCTAGCCGACTAGCCGTGTGATCGATCAATGCACGACCAACGCCGCGACCCGCATATTCTTTCAACACACAGAGATCCGACAAGTAGCAGCAATAAGCGAAATCGGTGACTGACCGCGCAACGCCAACCAGTGTGTCACCAGACCAGGCGGTCATCATGATATCCGCATTGAGCACCATCGATGCGATGCGCGCGCGGTCATCAACCGGACGTCGTTCCGCCAGACCTGAGCCGTTCAGAACTGCGAGAAACTGATCCGCATCGATGGGCTCTTCGTCGGTATAAATGAATTCGCTCATAAGTGTCTTGATGTCCCCTCCGCGGTCCGCATGCCGCTTGCACACAGTGTCCCGCGATGCCGCGAGCGAGCGCAAGCTTAGCGTATCTTCCCATCCGTTGTCGCCACCACAAAAAAGCCCGGCGGGCGAACCCACCGGGCGAAAAACTGTTGCGGTTTTTGCTTGCCCCCGAACTATGCGTTGTCGGTTGTCGTCGCGCGAAGCATCCAGATGGCTTCTTCTAACTCACCGATTCTGTCGGTGAGCAGATCCGCAGTCCTGATATCGCTCGCGGACTCCGCAAGTTTGGTTAGATCGCGCATGTTACGCACGAGGCGCTCATTGCTGCGAATAAGGTTGGCGAGCTGTTTATCGAGCGCGTCGGCCTTGAAATCGTAAAGAACCATATCACCCAACAGCTCGTTCGCGTCTCGCGGCGCGGGCATACCCAGTGCCCGGATACGCTCCGCAATGCTGTCGATTGCCTCGAAGGCTTTCGTGTACTGCGATTCGGTCAAATTATGAATACTGTAAAACAACGGACCAGCGACGTTCCAATGCAGAATCTGCGTTTCAAACATCAGACGATAGTGTGCGGTCAACGTGGTTTTAAGCCCATCGGCAAGCTCCGCCCGGCGATCGTTGTCGATACCTAGTGCAATAGGCATTTCAGTGACTTTGGTTTGTAACACTGCCTGTGTCATTGTTCCTCCATGTTGCGAATGAAGGTTAACTATAGCATAATATATGCGTTATCGCAACTGTTGCTGAATCGCAATAAAGGAGGCACATGAGTCAAATTATCGATGGTCTTAAGGTTGCACGCGACGCGATCGCGCCTGATCTCACGGTACAACGGTTACTGGTGCTAATGACGGTCGCCGAAAACGAAGGTCTGAGCCAAGGGGAGCTTGGGCAACTGATGACGCGTATTAGCACGACCGCACTGTCGCGCAATCTGGCGGACCTATCTGCTATCAGTAGCCGTAAGGCGCCTGGGCCAGCCTTGATCCGTCAACGACCAGATCCAGACAATTTGAGGCGGCGTCAGATTACCCTGACACCGAAAGGCCGTCGTCTTGTTTCGCGCATCAAAGGGGCGTTTGGGGAACGCTGATCCTGTATAGTCTGGCCGACGACGCGGGGGCGCTATGACAATCAGCACGTTTCATTTATTTAAGATCGGCATTGGACCTTCCAGCTCGCATACGGTCGGTCCGATGCTCGCATCAGCACAGTTTGTCGCCGGTCTGCGGACGCAGCAGGTTCTGCAACAGACCGATCGTGTGCAAGTGCAGTTATTCGGCTCGCTCGGTGCTACCGGTCGCGGGCACGGTACCCATAAGGCCGTGCAGCTGGGACTGATGGGACTACAGCCTGACGCGATAGACCCGGACCAGATCCCGGGGATTCTCGCTGACATCGAATCGGAAAAACGCATCGAGCTCGCCGGCGGACACGGCATTCGTTTCTCGCCCAAAGATGATCTCAAGTTTCGTGTCCGCCAACGTCTGCCGTACCACCCCAATGCAATGCGACTGACCGCAACAGATGTACAGGGCAACGTCTTGAGCGAACGCGCCTATTACTCGATTGGCGGTGGATTTGTCGTCGACGAAGAACAGGCGCGCGACGGCGTTATCGTCGCCGATGAGGTGCCGCTGCGTTATCCCTTCCGCACCGGTAGCGAACTTCTCGCGATCTGCGCGTCGCAGGACCTCTCGATCTCAGACGTGATGCGCAACAACGAACTAGCCTGGCAAGACAACGATCAAATTGACAACGGCCTCGATGCGATCTGGCAAGCGATGCAGGATTGTGTACAACGGGGTTGCCGGACGGATGGGGTATTGCCGGGTCTAAAGGTGCGACGACGTGCCGCTGCGATGCACCAACAGCTCTGCGCGCGCCCCGAGGCCGGACTCTCCGATCCGCTGTTGATCATGGACTGGGTCAATTTGTACGCGCTGGCCGTCAACGAAGAAAACGCAGCCGGCGGTCG
>JBCAZB010000227.1:0-4918 GCA_038533315.1 Pseudomonadota bacterium
ATTTTGGACAACGGTCACTCCGAAACAGAGTATGCCGATCAAATTATCGACGCTTGCGATTTCCTGATCGACGAGGCGGAATCGACAGGTGCAGGGCGGTTGCTCGCACTGAACATTCATCCGTGGATGCTCGGGCAGCCGCATCGCATTCGTATGTTAGAACGCGTGCTCGCGCACATTACGTCGACGGTCAAGGTCTGGAGCGCGTCCCCGAGCGAGATTGTCGCGGTCTGGAAGGATGCGCAACAAGCTTGACTGTCATATACGGACAGCCCGTAATGCACGATCCCACAGCCGATGATGACTAATTGGCTGACAGTGGCGCATATCGCCGTACTGGGATACTGGCTTGGCGCGGAGCTGGTGATCAACGCGCTGTACCGATATGTCTGTTTCGACGAGCACTTGTCGTTCGCTGACAGAGATCGACTCATGCGCTTTCTGATGCGCGTCGACCAGCATGTCCGCTACGCGCTAGTGCTTCAGGTCACGCTGGGATGTTTACTAGCCATCACATACGGCTGGTTGCCGGGTGGAGAGTCAGCCAAATTGGTTGTCGTTTCGGGAGGCGCGCTATGGCTTGCATTCGTTGAATGGGTCCATCGTGCAACCCGCTATCGGGACGGCCTGGCGCGGATCGATCGCGCCTCTCGTTATCTGTTGATAGTCGTTCTCCTGGCCCTGGCCTTTGGTGTTCTTGGCGGTTCATGGCCCATCCCTAACTGGCTGCGCTGGAAACTCATGGCGTTCGCCGGGGTCGTCGCCTGTGCTCTGGGAATTCGGCTGGCTTTGCTGACGCATTTCGGCGCCTGGCATTCCAACGATGACGACGACTTGTCTGACGAAGCGATGGTCATCGTTCGACGCACCTATCGTCGGGCAACATCGATACTGTTCGTGCTGTGGTTATTCATCGCTGTTATTGTCTTCCTCAGTGTGGTGAGGCCGAGCTAACTCGTGATTATTACGAATACACAATCGATCGTCGCAGACCAAGCGGGTGTTTGGGAGGGCGAGTATGTTCACCTAGATGCTGATCATCGCGAAATTGATCGCCATCAGTCGCGTCTTGTATGCCGCCTATACGATGGCGAAGATGGTGATGCGCGACTCAGTCAAACCAACATTTACACCTGGCCTGACGGCCAACGCGAAACTCGTTTCTTCGAAGCGACATTTAGAGAAGATCGACTTTGGATTGAAAACGACCTCATGTCGGGTTGGACCGGCGCCATCGATTTTGATGAGACAAAGCGCACGATCATGGTTGGCTGGACCCGAAAAAGCGAGCCCGATTTTCGATACTACGAGATGATCACGGTTGCCGAGGATGGTGACAGCAAGAACCGCACGTGGCACTGGTATCGCAACGGGCGTCTTTTTCAGCGTACGCTTATCAATGAGTCGCGAATCAGTCGCGATTGGCAAGCCTTCGACGAGCCGACCTACTACCACTTCCAGCCAAGGGGTTCTATGGATCAATAAGTTTGATCGGAAAGAGAGGCCGCGCTGACTGCGCGGCCCCCGATTGTCATTATTCGTATTCTCTGTCGCCGCGATCCAGCGACGAGAATTCCTGTGGATCGATGTAGCCATTCGCATCCTGATCCAGTTTCGAGAACTGCTGAATCACATCGTTGTCGGCTTCAGCCTCTGTTGGACTAATCAGGAAATCCTGATCGACATCCAATTGGCCGAACGTCTTGTCGCTATCGTCGTCCTGGGCAACAGCGGCCGCTGCGACCGCCAGTCCGGCGGCAATGATGATCAATAGTTTCATGATCGCTCTCCTGTCATGCACGGGGGGATTCCCGTGCTGAAGTCTTAGCAAGAGCGATGCCAACCTCGGCGAACGCGAGCAGGCACAACGGCTGGAGCAATTTCGGTAATGCGTGATGCTAGGGTCGAGCAATATTAAGTGCAGGGTATTGGCGACACCGACCTTTTGGAATTGCTGCGAACGTTGCGGCAACTGGACGTTTGCCTGTCGCTAGATACCTACGCTGCGTGGTGGAACTTTTTCGATACTTTCTGCGACCTGCGCCGCTCAACGGTTTCGACGATTATGACAAACTGCGTCCGTCTGCCGACGTTAGATTTTTGTCACGGATTGACGGCCTCGAACATCCAGCCGTCATCTGTCAGCGTGTACAGTTCTCGGCACTGCGGCTTCGGTTTCAGGTCGAGGTACTGAACCGACTGTGGGTGAATCAGTAGCACTGCAAAGTACGGGGATGCATTCTCGCGGGGAATACGCTGCGGCGAATCATCGACCGGTTCTTTGGGGTGTGGCCAGAAAAATTGCGCTCGCGCAGAATCAGAGAGTGCATGCCAATGCTTAAGTGTATCCGCAACGCAGTAGCTTGCGTTGTCATCGGCAAGGTCGTCGAGCGAATGGTCGTCTGCGACACGCAATTCAGCGAAGCCGTTAATTCGATACTGTTCGCGCGATTGTCGGAAATACCACGCCACGCTAACCGATGGGTTCTGCAGCACTTGCGCAACCTTGTCGCTGCGTGTGTCAGTGACCGTCAGTAAGCTCATACTTTCGTCATCATCGAATCCACGGAAGACGACAGTGCGATTGTCGGGGCTACCGCAGCGGTCGACGGTTGCGAGCTGAAAATAGCGCGCATCGGGTTTGCTGCGATTGATATGCAGGCTGCGAACCAGACGTTGTTTCCAGGCTGTGCTCATCACGGCTCGCTTAGGGAAGTTGTGTAACAAGCCTCTACCACTTGTCAGGCTAATACAAGCAATGCATCGGTGAAGCCGGGACATTCTTCTTCGACAAGGCAGTGACACAAGACAGGCGTGTGTGATCCTCACTTACTGGAGTATGCATATGGAAGTGTCAAACTTTGAGCTTGTTTTTAAGCCTCAATCCCCCGTCGGTCCTGCTGATACCGTATTGCAGGGCTACTTTCTGAAGATTTCCAATCTCGAAGATGTTGAGTTGATCTTCCGATTGGATTTCTTTACATCGTCGATTACCGATCCTGATCGAAGTCTGCAGAATAACGCCGCCGTACTCGTCGACATCGCTGGCCAGAATAACCAATCGTTCAGTCTACAAGGTGCTTTGGACGCTAAGTCCTTTCGACTCACCCCAAGCATCACCATCCCGCCATGTGCTACTGCTTTGGTTGCTGTGCTGCCGAGTGATCCGTTTGCGATGGCTGGCGAGCCCGCGAATTTTGAGACACGCGGGTATGTGACGATCCGCTTGCCTGCCACTTTCAGGCCGATCGGTAATCGTCCTTTTGGTATTCTGCAGCCGCAGCTGGACCGGCCGGCGAAGGTGCTTCTGACACCGCAGAATCGCGCTTTGTACATTGGGGAAGATGGCAGCAATAACGCGCAGACTCAGTCGTCGTTGCCGTTGGCTACCGGACAGGCGCTGTTCGAAGTGCCGCCCGAGCCTGGCATTTTCTTCCCTGAAACCGGATTCGAATTGCCGGAACTGTTCGAGCGGGAGTCGAGACGGCCCTCGCTGGACTTCTCTGCAGAAGCGCTCGCCATGCAATTGGCGGCAGTTTCCGCATCCGATATGGACTTGAAGTCGTTCAACAAGGCGCTGCGCGATGCCGGCGTTGGGATGGCGATCGAGAAACGCAAAGTCGAGGATTAAGAACAGCACCGGCGCAGTGATGGCTGCGCCGGTGACTATTGCCTATTTGTACTTACAGAGTTTGTCGTACTTGCGCATCTTCTTGTGCATGTCCTCGCCGAACAGGTCTTTAATTTGTACCTCAGTCGGATCGCCTAGCTCTTTGTCGAAATCCTGGCGGAATTCTCTATAAGCGCCTTCGCAGGTGCGCCGCTTGTCTTTGGCCTTCGTTGAGTTCGCCACAACGCGACTAGCTGCCGCGTTGAATCGGTTCTCCAGCGCACCGATCTGGTTTCCTGACCTTTCGTAAGCGGTGGCGGCATAAGTGTAGTAGCGGACAGCGCCGGCGCTTGAAAAACCCTCCGCCGCTTGCCAGCCGAGTTCTTCGAAATACCGGGCTGCCATCGCCGGTGGCAAGCCAAATGAAGCAGCATAGGCGAGCGGTGCGGCTGCCTTATTGTGCAACCGGCCCAATTCCCGAATGAGCGAGAGCAACCCTTGGGCGTCGATCGGTGCTGCTCTGACTTCGTAACGGGTGACGCTGCCGTCCCAGGCCGTGCGTTCGTAACTGTACGGAACAAAACTCAGAATTTCGCGCACGTCATCGCGGGCCGATTCGCTGTTCAGACCATCGGTAGCCAGAGTCAGCTGAATATTCTTCAGCGCCATATCACCCGCTAAGTGTGCAAGTGCGACGGCCGTCTCAAAGTCGCCTATGTGGTCAGCCATTTCCGCCGTATCGATCAGAATGTCGATACCTTGTTCCATCAAAACACCGCTGGTCGTATGAGCGAGATAGTAGTGACCGATGTTGGCGAGAATACGAATCGCCTCCGCGTGGTCGCCGAGCGCGATCCTGGTGTCCAAAGCGTTGCTCATCCTTCGCACGAGGTCTCGGGGCGGCACGCGGCCTTCTCGAATGAGTTGCGTTAACAGAAGTGTCGTGCCATCAATTGGCTCGGCCGCACTACTCAATGTGATGCCTTCCTCCAGCGCTTTCTTTTCGGTCAACAGGTCAGCCTCGGTCTTGCCGTAGGGTAGTGAGCTGTTCATGAAGAATGCGCTGAGGAGTTGGATGTCGTCCGGCGTCGGTACATCGTCGGGTTGTTCGATGATCAGAAGTCCTCGCATAAGCTCCATGCGAGATCGTATGCGTGCGTGGATCGCGCTATCCGTGCTCGCAATACCCTCGGTCCAGGTCCATGTGGTCTCGCCGCCGATACAGGTACGTGCACGTCTGGCGCTACTATCCATCCACGGCGAGCGCAGGTTGGTGGCCAACGCAGGTGCGTAGAGATTGATGTCTTG
>JBCAZB010000228.1:0-4903 GCA_038533315.1 Pseudomonadota bacterium
AAGCGAAGAAACATGCACCATGCATTATTTTCATCGACGAGATTGACGCGGTCGGCCGCCATCGTGGCGCAGGCCTTGGCGGTGGTCACGACGAGCGTGAGCAGACGCTGAACCAGTTGCTTGTGGAAATGGATGGTTTTGAGGGTAACGAAGGCATCATTGTCATCGCAGCAACCAACCGTCCTGATGTGCTCGACCCGGCGTTGTTGCGTCCTGGTCGTTTTGATCGACAGGTCGTTGTGCCGCTACCCGACGTCCGTGGGCGCGAACAAATTCTTCGCGTCCACATGCGTAAAGTGCCAATCGGTGACGACGTCAAGCCGGGCATCATCGCGCGCGGCACACCGGGCTTCTCCGGCGCCGATCTCGCGAATCTTGTCAATGAGGCTGCCTTGTTTGCGGCGCGTGCTAACCGCCGGACGGTTGGCATGGATGAGTTTGAAAAAGCCAAAGACAAGATCATGATGGGTGCAGAACGGCGCTCTATGGTGATGAGTGAGGATGAGAAAAAGCTCACCGCATACCATGAAGCCGGGCACGCCATCGTGGGTCTTAACGTCCCGGACCATGACCCGGTCTATAAGGTGACGATCATCCCGCGCGGTCGTGCACTTGGCGTCACGATGTTTTTGCCAGAGGAAGATCGTTACAGTTATTCAAAGCAGCGGCTGAAGAGTCAGATCGCGAGCTTATTCGGTGGGCGCATCGCAGAGGAGCAAATCTTCGGGGCCGATAGTGTGACCACTGGCGCATCCAACGACATCGAGCGAGCGACAGAAATTGCCCGCAATATGGTAACGAAATGGGGGCTGTCCGATCGTCTTGGACCATTGAGCTACAGCGAAGAGGAAGGTGAAGTCTTCCTTGGTCGATCAGTGTCGCAGACAAAGCACGTGTCGGATGGTACCGCGCACGCCATCGACGAAGAGGTGCGTTCGATCATTGACGAAAACTACGCACGAGCTGCGAAGATTCTCAAAGATGAAGAAGACAAGCTGCACGTGATGGCTCAGGCGCTGATCAAATATGAAACGATCGATACGGACCAGATCAAAGACATCATGGAAGGTCGTGAACCGCGGCCGCCCGCTGACTGGACGGACGGCGGCGAACCGCCAACCGGTAAGACGGCGAGCAGTGAGAAGACCACCAAGCCCGAAGGCACGATTGGCGGCCCTGCGGGACAGTCGGGCTAGCACAGGCATACGCGACGTTGTTGTAACGTCGGTTCTCAAACTCCGACGGCAGCCATCTGGCTGCCGTTTTTTTGCTTCAAGGTACCAAGCCGATGTATGAGGCACCCAAACACTCGTACGAGCCATTGAGCGCCCGTCTGCACGGCGACGACAGGCCACTGATTATGGGTGTACTCAATGTCACGCCGGATTCGTTCTCAGATGGTGGCCGCTTCTTATCGATCGAACGCGCGGTACAGCAGGCAGAGCAGATGTTCGCAATGGGTGCAGACGTGATTGATGTTGGTGGAGAATCGACGCGTCCCGGTGCTGCAGCCGTGGCTGTGCAAGAGGAGCTGGATCGCGTCGTGCCGGTTATTGCGGCGCTTGCCGAGAAACGATTGGGTGTTATTTCGGTGGATACGTCGAAGCCCGAGGTCATGATGGCCGCGGTGGATTCGGGTGCCGCGATGATCAATGACGTCTGGGCATTGCGCCGGCCCGATGCGCTGAAAACCGCAGCGGCGCTCAAGGTGCCGGTGTGCCTGATGCACATGCAAGGCGATCCGGAATCCATGCAACGTTCGCCGCAATACGCAAACGCGGTGGATGAGGTTTGTGCCTTTCTCGCCGAGCGCGCCGATGCTTGTCTTGAGGCTGGGATAGCCCCTTCTGAAATTGTGATCGATCCCGGATTCGGGTTCGGTAAGACGCTTGCACACAATCTTGGCCTCCTAAACGGGCTCGATCGAATCGCAGCGCTGGGTTTTCCGGTGCTCGCTGGGTTATCACGCAAGTCGATGATCGGCGAGTTAACCGGCAAACCGGTCGATCAACGATTGATTGGTAGTGTGCTGCTCGCTGCTTTAGCTGTGAACAATGGCGCGCGTATCGTGCGCGTTCATGACGTCGCAGAAACGCGGGAGGCCTTGACGATTCTGCAAGCGGTCAACACACTGCAACCACAACAATAATGGGTGACAAACATGAGTCGTAAGTTTTTCGGGACTGATGGGGTACGAGGACGCGTCGGGGATACACCGATGACGGCGGATTTTGCATTGCGTCTTGCGGGCGCTGCAGCGCGCGTATTGGTGCCCGATGGCGGCACGGTCGTCATCGGCAAAGACACTCGTGTCTCAGGCTATATGTTCGAGGCGGCGCTCGAGGCTGGATTTACAGCGGCTGGCGCAGATGTACTCATGCTTGGACCGTTACCCACACCGGGTGTCGCGCATATCACGCGGACATTCGATGCAGACCTCGGTGTGATGATCAGTGCGTCACACAACCCGTATCACGACAATGGCATCAAATTTTTCGATGGCGAGGGGCGCAAGCTGTCGGACTCGGTCGAGCTAAAAATAGAGGCTCTGTTGCAAGCGCCCGCTATTACTCGCGACTCGTCGGAGCTTGGGTTCGCCAAACGCATCGATTCCGCGCGCGAGCGTTACATTGAGTACTGCCTTGAGTCGGTCGACAAGAGCATGCGACTTGAGGGAATGAAGATCGTACTCGATTGCTCGAACGGTGCTGCGTTCAAGATCGCACCGCGTGTACTGTCGGCGCTCGGCGCCAATGTGATTCCTATCGGTTGCTCACCCAACGGTCGCAATATCAACGACGGCTGCGGGTCGACACAGCCAGAGCTTCTGCAGCAGACGGTCAAGGCCGTACGCGCAGATCTCGGTATCGCGCTGGACGGTGATGGCGACCGGGTACTGATGGTCGACGAAAACGGCCAGATCGTGGATGGGGATCAGCTGATCTACATTGTCGCGATGGGTCGCAAACGCTCGGGAATATTAAAAGGGCCGGTGGTTGGCACTGTTATGAGCAACCTCGGTCTGGAGCGCAGGCTGCAGGAGCAGGAAGTACCGTTCGTCCGCGCCAAGGTCGGTGACCGCTATGTCATGGCTGAGCTACGCAAGCATGATGGCATTATCGGCGGCGAAACATCCGGTCATATTATTTGTCTTGATAAGGCGACCACCGGTGACGGGATGGTTAGTGCGCTCCAGCTGCTGGAGATTATTCGGGGAACCGGTCAGACGCTGCGCGAGTTGGCTGCTGATATGCCGCTGTATCCGCAAGTGTTGATCAATGTTCGCGTGTCTGAGCGCTTCGACGTCGACTCACAGCCGGATCTGGTCTCGGCACGTGAGCGGATCGAAGGCGCTCTCGGCGACCGCGGGCGCATTGTTTTGCGCGCGTCGGGTACAGAGCCACTGATCCGCGTAATGGTTGAAGGTGTCGACAAACCGGAGGTCCAGGCAGCGGCTGAGGAGTTGGCTGAGGTCGTACGCACTGTAGCGGGCTAGGACGTGCTCAGGACGACCGGTAGCATGGACAAAATCGGCGTCTTAGCATTGCTAAAATCATCAATCATCGTTATTCTCGCCGGCTTTTCGGCATTCTTTTACCGGGCATTAGCTTACACATGACCACACCGGCACAACGTCAGTACCTGATCGCAGGCAACTGGAAAATGAACGGCAGTCTGACCGCCAACAGCGCGTTGTTGGACGGTATTCTCGCGGGTGTGAGTCAGCTGGATGGCGTCGAGTTTCTCGTTTGCCCGCCGACCGTCTACCTGGATAGCGTTAACAGCCAGATTGGCAACGCGTCGTTACGCTTGGGTGCACAGAATGTCTCGGAATACGAGTCGGGCGCATACACTGGTGAGGTCTCAGCGCGAATGCTGACCGAATTCGGGTGTCGCTATGTGCTCGTTGGACACTCCGAACGGCGTTCACTGTTCGCTGAACTGAACGAGCAAGTGGCTGACAAGTTCGCTGCAGCCGTCGAGGCCGGGCTTAAACCCGTGTTGTGTGTTGGCGAAACGCTGGCACAAAGAGAAGCGGGTGATACCGAGACTGTTGTTGGCCGGCAGCTCAAAGCCGTCACCGATCTGGTCGGTGTAGCTGGTTTTGGGCAGGCGGTCGTGGCGTATGAGCCCGTTTGGGCCATTGGTACTGGCCAAACCGCGACGCCGGAGCAGGCGCAGGCGGTGCACGCGTTTATCCGCGCCGAGTTGGCCGAGTTGGACTCTGCACTGGCGCAGACGACACGGATCGTCTACGGCGGCAGCATGAAGGCAGCTAACGCGGCCGGATTGCTCAGCATGCCCGATATCGACGGTGGACTAATTGGTGGGGCATCACTGAAAGCCGATGATTTTCTGGCCATCGGAAGCGCCGCTTCCGAAGCCATTTCAAAATAGTAAAGAATTAACTCACTATGAATACGATGACGATCGTTTTGATGATTGCGCACTTTTTTATCTGTGTGGGCATCATCGTTCTCGTGCTGATGCAACGAGGGAAAGGCGCCGATGCTGGTGCCTCATTTGGCGCAGGTGCCTCTGGCACCGTGTTTGGTGCACGGGGTTCCGCGAATTTTCTTTCGCGCGCTACCGCTGTTCTAGCCGCCGCGTTTTTTGCCAATAGCCTCGCGCTCGCGTATTTGGCTACACAGGGCAGCGGCGGTAGCAGTATCGTCGATCAGGTGACGCTGCCTGCCGATGCAGAAGACGCTGCGGATGCCACTGTAGACGACGCGCTGGATGAGTTACCGTCTATAGAGGAAGCGGTTGATGCGGGCGCTGACGCGGCTGCTGAAGCGGTTGACGAGCTCCCGGAAATCGACGCAGAGGATCTACCGGGTGACGCGGTAGATAGCGACGAAACTGCGGCAGACAACGAGGAATAGAGACAATATTGCCGATG
>JBCAZB010000229.1:0-4888 GCA_038533315.1 Pseudomonadota bacterium
CGAACGCCAAGACCATTCCCTGATCAAAATAACGCTGGGCACCCCGACTTTTTGTGGTTATCGGCCTGGTGTAGGCACCCATGCCGTCAAATAGCGGTGCCCCAGCGCGCTGCGCCAGTGTGGTCTCGTTCTCAATATTTGTGCCATCGTGCGTGGTGGCACAACCGCTGAAAATCACCATTAATGCTGCGCTCGCAGCACAGTACAGTCGCCCCATCTGTCTATCCCCCGTCTAGTTTTATGTTAACAGCATACACCGGTTCTTGCGGATGCGGCGACAGAGGATGTGCTGCATCTTGAAAACTAGGGGAAAGGTTCTTTTTGATCAATAACTTGAGGAGCGAATAGCGTCAACGGTAGGAACCGGTGTTTGCAACGATTAGCACGTTGACCGTCAATTCATCGGGCCCGTCAGGGCCGACATCGATGCACAGAGTGGATTGGCGCATCTCAATTTGTCGTCCGGTCGTAGGCGGCCGCGACAGGCTTGCGTTAGAGATATTGCTCGGGCGGGACGAAAACCAACTCTGCGGTCTGTGCTGCGAGTTTCTGGGAACGCAGCGTCTTATCCTCGATGCCGAGCAGAATAGGCTCTGCGTTATGCCGATGGATATTCACCTTAGCATTGTAGACAAACCGCGATAAGCCGTGCTTGTCGTCGACCGCCAGCTTGCGGATAGAGAAGCGGCCGTCATCGCACCGTTCGCCCGTCAAGTAACATTTGATCGAGCTGACACGCTCACCGGACAGTTCAAGACCGTGCAACATACGCATATTCCGTTGCGTGTAATCGACAAACTGTATGGCATCGCTGGCACCGGTTTCTTCCTGCGGTAATTGCTCAAAGGCGCCGACAAAGATCTGCCCCGGCATTGCCTTCTCGATCATCCGCGCGAGTTCGACGGTGACATCGCCAACAATGTAATCGTACGTTGTGGGCGTCAAGCCATCCGCCTGATGAAATTCGTAACAACTGCCAATGTGAAACGCGGTGCGGAGTAACGGCACCGATCTTGCGACGGCTTTGCTGCGCGCGATGGCGTTGTCTGCCAGCACGAGCTGCATAAAATGGTAAAGATTGATGTTGGGGATTTCCCCTTTGTCACGATTCCATATATAGAATCCGTCGCCAGTTGACGAGCGCGCAAAGCTGATGCCGATCTTGCGATCGAGTAACTTACTGTGTGCGGAGTTCAGCGAGTAGGCGAGGCTGTTCAGCTGTGTCATCTGCTCAAACGGGCTGAGCAGGCTAAAGCCGACAATATCAAACAGTGCAACGGCTCGGTGCGTCACGTGATGCACACCGTATCGCTTCACCATCGCTTCGATGATCTGCGTTTCTTTCTCACTGCCGCTGAGTGCGTCTCGTAACGTGACCACCGTAGGTTCCACGTCGAGCAAGCGGGCGACCTTGTTGAGTTGCACCAACGGCAGATGCGATTGCCCTGAAATGAGTTCCGTGATGAATCGCTCCGATGGACGCCATGGCATGTCGCCGCCAGCTGGCGTAGCCGTGTATTCCGCGAGCGCGTAGTGTGGCACCACGAGTAGCACGATGCCTTGTGGGTGATGCGCCCAGCTAAGGATGCTGTTGGCACCGAGCGCCCAAGCGTCTAACAGGTTTCGCTCAAGCGTTACGAGATTACCGCGTTCGCGCAGACTCATCTCTGAGGCGATGTTTGCTAACGCCTCCAGCTGGGACGAATGGCCCGCCACTCGCATAATCCCTGAGTCTGATAGTCGATCTATCGACATGCCGCCTTCCGTTGATCGTCTCGATTCAGCTTCTACATGAGCAAAGCTCTGGAATCCGCTGTTTCACAGAAAAATTTCTATGGATCGGATAGTATCACGGACTTGGTGATCCGCACCCGCTGTTGTACCAGCCCGTATGTCTGGTAACGGCAAATTTCACCGAAACTTAACGTGCTGAATCGGATAAACCGTGTCCTCTCCAGATATTTCACCCGTCAACCTGTCGGCGATCGATGCCTTACGCAATCGATTACAGCCGTTTCTGCGACCGACGCCGACGCTGCCCGTGGCGGCGCTAAGTGAAACGTGCGAGCCGCGCGAGTTGGTTGCCAAATTCGAGCTATGGCAGGTCACTGGGTCATTCAAAGCGCGAGGCGCGTTGGCAAACGTTGCTGTGATACCCGAGGCGGAAAGGTCGCACGGCGTAACAGCGGTTAGTGCGGGTAATCACGCGATTGCGACGGCTTTTGCTGCCAACGCGCACAATCTCGATGCGAAAGTGGTTATGCTGGCGAGTGCTTCACCGGTGCGTGTCGCACGCTGTGAAGCCTATGGCGCCGAGGTTGTCACGGCGCCCGATGTGCATACCGCCTTCGACATCGCCGAGCGCATTGCGGCGGAGGAGCGTCGTACCTTTATCCATCCGTTTGAAGGTGTGACCACGGCGCTCGGTACTGCAGGTGTTGGCCGCGAGCTGATCCATTCAGCGCCAGATCTTGATGCGGTCATTGTTCCTATTGGTGGTGGTGGCCTCGCGGCGGGGGTTAGTGCCGCAATCAAGCTCGCTGCACCGAATTGCAAAGTGTTTGGTGTTGAGCCCTACGGTGCCGATTCCATGCATCAAAGTCTGCAGGCAGATATGCCCCTGCAGCTCGATGGTGTCGATACCATTGCGGATAGTCTGGCTGCACCGATGGCCTTGCCGATTAGCTTCGCGTTGTGTCGTCAATATATCGACCGTGTTGTTCGAGTTTCTGACGATAACTTGCGTGCTGCGATGCGGCGAATGCACAACGTGCTCGGACTTGCCGTAGAACCGGCGTGCGCGTCGGCGCTCGCCGCCCTCGAAGGGCCACTGGCCGAAACATTGAAAGACTGTCGAGTGGGTTTGGTTTTTTGTGGTAGCAACATCGATGCGACGACATGGCAGGCACAGGTGTCGCCAGATTGACGACTGACATACCTGCAGCGCTGCGCGATTCACTGGCCGCTGACGCTTGGCTGACTGGCGAGGCTATGCAGCCGTTTCTCACCGAATGGCGCGGCGACTATGAGAGTAATGCCTTGGCAGTGGCCTTGCCGACTACAACGGCTGACGTCGTT
The DNA here is from genome assembly GCA_038533315.1 of Pseudomonadota bacterium. Classification (GTDB taxonomy): domain Bacteria; phylum Pseudomonadota; class Gammaproteobacteria; order Steroidobacterales; family Woeseiaceae; genus CALBPI01. Next base: position 3,079 of record JBCAZB010000229.1, read on the forward strand.
GCTGTGGTGCGGGCCTGTGCGCGCGAGAAAATCGGCATCGTACCTCAGGGCGGAAACACGGGTCTGTGCGGCGGGGCTGTCGCGACGTCCGATCAGATCATCTTGTCGACTCAGCGCATGAATCGTGTGACAGCCCTTTCAACGAAGGATAACTGCATCACAGTGCAGAGCGGTTGTACGCTGCAACAGGCAAAGCAAGCTGCATTGGTGGCTGATCGCTTTCTGCCGCTGAGCTTATCTGCTGAGGGTAGTTGTCAGGTTGGGGGAAATCTGGCGACCAATGCGGGCGGTGTCAATTTCCTGAAATACGGTGGCGCGCGCGACCAGACGCTTGGTCTTGAGGTCGTACTAGCGAATGGCCAGGTCATGGATGGCTGCAGCCCGCTTAGAAAAAACAACAGTGGCTACGATTGGAAACACTGGTTTATTGGCGCCGAGGGAACGCTGGGAATCATTACCGGTGCGGCATTAAAGTTGTGGTCGCTGCCCGAACGCCGCTGCGTAGTGTGGCTCGGATTCGATTCCTTTGATGGGCTATTGGACTGCTTCAAAGCAACTCGCGAGGCTTTCAGCAATACACTGGCTGCTTTCGAATTGATCGGCCGACGCGCACTCGACTTTGTGACTCGGCATGTTGTCACAGAGTCGCCGCCCATTGCTTTGTCGCACCCGTGGCACGCGCTCATAGAGATCCACGGCTCCCACTATGAAGTCGACACAGACAAGGTCTTGGCTTTCTTTGCAGGTGGACAAGCCGGGGCGGTGATTCAAGACGCGGTGGTGGCGACCAGCGAGCGTGATGCGGAAAGGCTATGGCGCTTTCGCCATGCAATATCTGAGGCGCAGCGCTCAGAAGGTATCAGTATCAAACACGACATCGCATTGCCATTGGAATCGATGTCGGAGTTTGTGTCGCAAACAGACGGCGTCTTGCAATCCATAGCGCCCGGTTGCCGAGTGGTTTGTTTTGGCCACGTCGGAGACGGCAATCTGCATTACAATATCAGCCAGCCGACGGACATGCCCGCCGCAGAATTCGATAAAATGCGAGATGTCATCCAACAAAGTGTCCATGAAACGGTGCTGCAGCACGGAGGATCCGTGAGCGCCGAACATGGTATCGGTTTAAAAAAGCGCGCTTTGCTAGAGGCGCAAGTGGGCACGACTGCCTTGCAGGCGATGCATTCACTGAAGCGGGGGCTCGATCCAGAGAACCTGATGAACCCGGGGAAAGTCTTGTGACGGACAGCCTGGATGTTCTCGGCGAGCCGCCCCAATCCATGCTGCTCGCAATCGAGCAACTCATTAGTGGCGAACGCTCTATCGCTGAGTTTCGTGATGAGATGCTCAACACGATCTATGAGACACCGACATGCGTTGCCGCCGTGCGGTCTATGGTTGATGACTATGCACGTCGTGGTTTGATTCCAGAGCAAATCCAACGTTTGTTAGTACGTGATATCGACAAAGTGACCAATGAGGACCTAGCGACAGCGCCAACGGAATTCACATTCACGGCCGATACGCACAGCGGCAATCAGGAAGAGACGGCAAGCATAGAAGTTGCCGATCTTCCGCCGGCAGAGAAACCAAAGAGCACTCCACAAAAAAAGCCATTGCCGCTGCAGATTGGAAGCCTGTTGCGCGACCGGTTTGAGATTGTCGGCAAAGCCGCAGGTGGCAGCATGGGAGTCGTGTTCAAGGCGATCGATAGACGTCTGGCTGAGGCGGAAGGCGGACATCCCTACGTTGCGATCAAATTGCTGGCGCCCGAGTATTCTGGCCACACCGGTGCCATGCGTGCGCTGCA
>JBCAZB010000230.1:0-4865 GCA_038533315.1 Pseudomonadota bacterium
CGTTCGCCGTCGACAAAGATCACCTGATCACCGGCACGTAATAGTGGCCTTGGAATCTTGACGATATTGGACATCGATACGCCAGAGATCTCCGCCGTCACAAAGGTGCCCACCGGCAACTCTGTACGTCCCTCATTGGTGACAGATAATGCATAGGGATCATCGACACGAGCAACCGCCCACACCATCCGCGTGCGCTGGTCGACCTGCCCCTCCGTGCGCACCACTTGCGCGTCCCATTCGGACAAAGCGCCTCGATAGCTGCCTGACAGCGTGACCGCCGGTCCATCGCCGGATTCGACAGCGGTCGGCAATTCAACGAAAGCGAGATCAGGGTCTGGAATCGCCAGCCTGATCTCGGCGACGTCGGTCGCGTAGATCACCCCCAATTGCGAGCCGATATTGACGAAGTTACCCAGCTCGGTGGCGCGGCTTTCGACCAATCCCTCGTAAGGCGCCCGGATCACTGTTCGCTCCAGATCGCGCTTTGCGCGCACAAGATCCGCTCTAGCGCTGGCCAACGCGGCTTTGGCGGACGATAACTCTGTCGCCGAGCGATAACCTTGCTTATTCAATCGTACCGATCCGTCATATTCGATCTGCCGCTGTGCGAGTGCGGCCTCGGCGCGCTCTACGGCCACCTCATAGTTCACCGGATCGATGCGCATCAACACATCGCCCGCTCCGAATCGTCCGCCCGCCAGGAACGCATCCGACAAATCCACAACGGCACCGGATACCTCTGCACTAAGCGTCGTGCGAGTCAGTGGCGCTACGACCCCCTGGCTCGAGACGTTAAACTGGACATCGCCGGCACTGACCGGCGCAACCTCGACCAGCGGTGTCGAATCCTCAGTCGGCTTCTTGGGCGGCTCTGGCCGAGACTTGACGAGACCGACAAAGCCGACAACTCCTGTCGTCAGCACCAGCGTGGCAAGCAAGCGACCTTTCCATTTCGACTTTTTGGCGGGTGTAGGATGTATGGATTCTTGCTGCATTGATCTATCTGAATGCTACTGGATGTGCTTGATTGTGCGCCGGTTTTGCGAGAGACGCTAGCCAGAGGGGTGCGACTTGATGAAACTTTAGCTACGCATCGCCATGGAAGGCGGGGTCAAGCACTGACAGGAAAGTGTCACGATTCGCAATGAAAAATACGTTAAGGACGCGATTTTGCCCATCGCAAATGACTGATTCTTCAAAACCAAGTCTCTGCCTCCTAGCGGCTCGTCATGGGTCAGAAGCTGACCAATTGCGCAGCCGCGGCCGACCGATGATCAGCTGTCAATCATTCACTTCGCCGTCACCCTTGGACGCTCAGGCTTCGCGCTGTACTGACAGTCTGGCGCCATTCCGAGTCATCCGGCGTCCATATTGTGACGGTGTTATCGGGCCGCCCTTGGATGTGAAGCTGCCAATGTAGTGACAGCAATGGGGCGCCGTCCCCGGCCATCCATGGCCTCCACGGCATAAGACCTTCCTTGGTCAGCGTCGCTCTCGGACATCCTGTCCTTCGCGACATAAGCCCGTCCATGGGCAAAAAAAAAGCCCCGCTGAGCGGGGCTTTTGGATCGTTGTCTTAGACGTTGTGTTTTATCAGGCGCGTCGGCGCGCTACGCCGAATCCGACGAGCGCCAGACCCAACAATGCCAGAGCACCCGGTGCGGGAACCGCCGTGACACCCGTGACCATGACCACGAAATCGTTGTAGTCGTTATCACTGCGGTTAAACGCGAGGTCTTCCCAGGCCAGGATATGGGCACCGCCCGAGAAACGGTTAATCTGACCGTTTACATTCAGGTACTCACTACCGTTTCCTCGGAAAGCGATCATCTGATTCGCCTCACCTGGATTGCGGTTATCTTGCGAAAAGAAGGTGCCACCCGGACCCTGCAAATAAAATCCGAAAGCGCGTGTCGCAAACGTTGCCACCGTTACGGTGCCACCGCCGAACGGCATACCGATCGCGGCGAATTGGTTGCCTTGTCCATAAAGAATGGATGCCGCACCACTGGATGCTGCGCCATTAAAAATCTGCAGACGGTTGTTCGGATCATAAATGTCGTAGATGCCGAAGGTGTTGGCATTGCGGAACCCTGCGAATTCAAACAACAGGCGGTTGGTGCCGATACTTGTATCCGCCATGGTCCAGACCTGATCAGCACCCGCCTGTCCGGTGTTCACATCGCGGAAATCCGCGTCAACATGTCCGTCTGCGGATCCATATGTCAGATTATCCAAAGCGCGCTGCAAGCTACTCCCGTTAATCGGGGTAGCACCAGCGGCGGCGGTCACCAGAGAGGCGATCAGCACCAGTGCGATCTTGGCTGTTTTCATAATATGCTCCAATAGTCGTAAGCGTTGTAATTGCTAACTACGAAGCAAAGGGCATGCCAACCTTTTTACATCAATAAAAACAGTCGATTAGATGACTCAAACAAGCTAGGACACCGCAACCTGTAAACTGATTCGACACCGTATTTGGGCGAATGGACTCAAAAGTGTGAACTGCGTCACATTATTGCTGTTGGGCACGCGCCTCAATAAACACAAGGGCTTTATCCAGTCTACTGAGCGTCCGGTCTCTGCCAGCCAGACTCAGTGTCACGTCCAGACCCGGCGATGCCGCGCGTCCCGTTACCGCCACACGGGCCGGCTGGCCAAGCTTACCCATGCCGATGCCAGCCGCATCTGCCGTCTGTTGCACAACGTCCCCGAGCGCCGTCGGCTGCCAGTCGGCCAGTTCCGCGAGCGCTTCACGTAACGCACGCATGGGCTCCAACACGACCGGGCGCAAGTGCTTTTTGGCGGCGCCGGGATCGAGTGTCACGTCATCGACAAACAAGTAGGCACAATCGGCGGCCATACCCTGCATTGTCGTTGCGCGCTCCCGGTAAGCATCAACGACGGTCGCCAAATCCGGTCCTGCAGCGGGATCCAGATCGATGGCGCGAAGCTGCTCCGCGAGGACTTCCGCCAGTTCGTCGGCGGGTTTACTGGTGATGTACTGCTGATTGACCCACTCTAGCTTTTCGGGATTGAACGTTGACGCGGACGCATTGACATCCGCCGTATCAAACAGATCGATCATTTCCTGCATCGTGAACAACTCCTGGTCGCCATGTGACCAGCCTAGTCGTACGAGGTAGTTCAGCAATGCCTCTGGCAAATAGCCGGCAGTTTTATAGTCCAGCACATTTACGGCACCGTGACGTTTAGACAGCCGTGCGCCATCCGCACCGAGAATCATTGGTACATGCGCGTACTGCGGTGGCGTAGCACCCAACGCCTGCAACATATTGATCTGGCGAGGTGTGTTATTCAGGTGATCGTCACCGCGAATCACATGCGTAATATTCATGTCGGCATCATCGATGACCACAGTGAAATTGTAGGTTGGCGTACCGTCTGAGCGGGCGATGATCAGATCATCCAGTTCGCTGTTCGCGATCGTCACCTTGCCGCGCACCGCGTCGTCGATCTCGACCACACCTTCCAGCGGATTCTTAAAACGCACCACGGGCGAGACACCATCGCGAACATCCGTGCGGTCTCGCCAACGCCCATCGTAACGCGGCTTCAATCCCGCGGCGCGCTGTGCCTCGCGCATTTCATCAAGCTCTTCCTTCGTGCAATAGCAGTAATAGGCCTTGCCCTCTTCCAGCCATTGCTTGAGTACCGCGTCGTAGCGATCGAATCGATCGGTCTGGAAAATCGGGCCTTCGTCGGCATCCAGTCCTAACCAGGCCATGCCATCCAAAATCGCATCGACGGATGCTTGCGTCGAACGCTCTCGATCGGTGTCTTCCACACGCAGCACAAACTGGCCACCGTGACGACGGGCGTACAGGTAACAAAACAGCGCCGTGCGGACGCCGCCGATATGCAGGACCCCGGTCGGGCTCGGTGCAAAACGAGTTCTAACTGTCATGAGTATTTCCGTAGTTCGGCAAACTGCGCTCGCGGGCGCTACTGCTTGCCATCAAAAAAATTGCGGCTATTTTGCATCGCGGATACGAAGCTGGCTTCGTCATCGCTGGCCACCGCCGTCTCCAGCCTGTTAACCGCTGCAGCGAGCGCACGCAGCGCATCGAGTCCGTAGTCGTTCAGCCGCTGAATCTCGTAATAAAGGTACGGATTTTCGGCGATCACGGTACGACCCATCCCAAGCTGGGCATCAAAGGTCGGGCTAGACACCTGCGTAATGCTGTCAGCGTCCATGCCACTAGTGCGCAACGCATCCGCAAACGCGATGTTAGTAGCATGTGATAACCCCAACACGTAGGAAATCACCTGATCGTGTGCGTCGATACTCATATCGATACAGGTCGCCATGGTCGACGCAAACAGGTCGCGCGCTTGTTGCGTCGCGGACGCATCGCCAACATCGGTAAAGATCACTTGTTTGCCCGCCAGCAATTGCGTGGACGGACCGAACATTGGATGGATGGACGTCACACGAACGCCAGCTGCAGCCATTCGTTGCAGCGCATCGCGCAATGGTGTTTTCAGTGACCCGACATCGAATACCAGACCTGCTGGCCGCAATTCGGTGAGCTCCTCGAGCACCTGGGCGCTCAGAGCCAACGTCGTCGCCACGACGATGATGTCGTATTCGACACCAGCGCTTTGCCAGTCATTGAACACGCGCTCCTGTTGCGCATCCGCTGCCGGATCGGCAATCGAGACGGCATAACCCTGTGAGTGAAAAAACTCAACAAACCACTTGCCCATGCGACCGGCGCCGCCAATCACTAGTGCAGATCGACCATCTCCGGCAGCGGACTCGCTGACACGGTCGCGCTCCTGTTTCTCCAGCGACGAACGAATCATCTCCGTCAACACCCGCTCGGCGAGCCCAGCAT
>JBCAZB010000231.1:0-4860 GCA_038533315.1 Pseudomonadota bacterium
CCAATACCTGCGCACAAACCTCGGCTGCTGTCTCGAAGTGGCGACCCTCGTGCCCGACCAGCGACACAGCAATCGCAGGCAAGCCAAGATATCGACCCTCAATCGCTGCCGCGACCGTACCAGAATAGATCACGTCATCACCCAGATTAGCGCCATGATTGATCCCGGACACGACAATATCCGGTTCCTCATCAAGAAAACCAGCAAGCGCCAGATGCACGCAATCGGAGGGCGTGCCGTTGACCGCGTATTGACGGGGCCCTGTCTCGGTAACGCGCAGCGGTGCGTGTAAGGTCAGAGAAGAACTGGCACCGCTTTGGTTACGATCAGGCGCGACGACATCGACACGACCGAAGTCCATCAAACGCTGACTTAACGTCCGAATGCCTGTCGCCAGATATCCATCATCGTTGCTGACCAGAATCTTCACAGCTCACCTACCTATCGCGCATCGCGTAATGATACGCAATCCAGTGGTCCAGCTGTAGCTGACCGTTCCCGGCGATGGGCTTTCGCTGACTGTCTTAGCGCAGTATGCTCGTCATCGTCTTCTGCAACGGACGACACGAATCCATGGATATCGATGACGACGATCTGTCGCTCTTCAGAAATGCCACCGACGGCGTACGACGCCTGCGCCATGACCGCGCGGAAGCCGGCAGCGGCAAGCCTGCCGCCCGCGCAGAGCAGCGTCGTCTTGACGAAGCCGCTGTTATTCAGGAAAGCATGGCTGCCGACATCGAGCAGATCGAGTGGCGCAATGGGGATGCCTTGCGCTACCGACGCCCGGAGGTGGGCGAGCGGACACTACGCAAGCTGGCTCGAGGCGGCTACCGTATCGACGCGGAGGTCGACCTGCATGGCTATACCGTCAAAGAGGCTCGCGAGGTATTGCGCGATTTTTTTGCCGACTGCGATCATTTCCAGTGGCGCTGCGTCCGGATCATTCACGGCAAGGGGCTCGGTTCCGGCCACCGTGGGCCACGTCTGAAAGGCGGTGTCGATAGCTGGCTGCGCAAGATGGACAGCGTCGCGGCGTTCGTCTCTGCACGTCAGATCGACGGCGGCAGCGGCGCCGTTTATGTACTGCTACGCGGTTGATCCATGCTCGCCCAGTTCGGCGATCTCGTTCAGGACAGCCGTCGCATAGCTGCCAGCTGGCAGGCTGAAGCAAAGGTCACTGACCTGATCGGAAACGGACTCCCGGGTGATGTCTGCAAGCGGCACACGTAACGAGCGACGAGCATGCGCGACACGGGCATTGGTTAACGCGGCAGTTAGTGCGGGCATCGAGTCGGCAATCCCTCGCTCCAACGCAGCGGCGGCGCCAATTGTGGGCGGATCGCCCTCTCCCCACATTGGGCCTGTCGGATGAATATCATGATCAGCCAGCCGCTGAACCAGTGTCTCGGGATCTTCATCGGCGATCGCGAACACAGCGTTTGAGCCATCCAACATCGCGATATCGCCATCCACACCACTCGCCCATGAGTTCGCGAAGACGCGCTGTTCGAGCGTGGCGTTGAAAATCTGCGCACGCGCTGCCGATAGCGCGAAACTGCGTTTGTGGCGCGGTAAGCGCCGACCCTCCGCCAGCGCCTCAGCCAGGCGCAGATTGGCCCTCGCATGCCCGAAGCGCTGCGGACCGAAATAGTTGGGGCAACCCTGTTTGCGCAGCCATGCGATACGATCGCCCAACGCCTGCGAGGCAATGGCCGCATGGTACAAGCGAATTTTGAAACGGTTGCCGGCCAGCGTGCCGATCCGTAACTTGCGATGATGTCGAGTGGCCTGCAACACATCGAAAGAGTCTTCTTGCAAACCGCTCCAATCGACATCACGGCCGGGTAGATGCACGCTGAACCACTGGCGAGTGACCGCAAAACGATCCTTGAGTCCTGCATAGCTGACAGCAGCGCGACGAACGTCCGCGAACGTCGCAAGCCGATCCGCCACCCAAGGTGTGTTAGCGTCGCGCTTCTCGACCCATAGCACAGCATGCTCGCCGTCGCCGCTCGGTTGCCACGACGGCAATTCCTCGACCTCGAAGTCCTCGGGTTGTCGCCGGATATCGGCTGCACCAAGGCGTTCGCCGCAAGCTGGCTCGCGTGGCCAAACAGATGCGCTCATCTGCGTGATCAGTGTGTTTCGACGATCTGATAGAAGGATTCGTTGCGAGCGATCATGCCGAGTTCAGCGCGCGCGCGCTCCTCGGCCGCCTCGAGGCCGTGCTTCAAATTGCGCACTTCACCGGCGAGTGTGTCATTGCGCAAACGAAGTGCCTCGATCTCAACTTGGGTCTGGGCGACGGCGCCGCGCAACTTACGGGTCTTGCGTAGACCGTCAGCCGACAACACAAGCTCAGAGCCTGCCCACAAAAACAACACCGCGAACACCACCAGCGCGATGTTCGTAGCTGACCTGCCTTGTTTCTCTGACACTTCGACCATGGTGACCCCAATGCGAGGCGGTGGCTGCTACGCTATCCAATCGATGCCGGCATCGCATTGCGTCCGGCAAAGACGGCCTGCTCCCCAAGCAGCTCTTCGATTCTTAAGAGCTGATTATACTTCGAAATTCGGTCCGAACGCGACAGCGAGCCGGTTTTGATCTGCGTAGCACGCGTGCCGACTGCAATATCAGCAATCGTCGCATCAGCGGTTTCGCCCGAACGGTGTGACACGACGGCGGTGTAATTGCCGTCGATCGCCATATCAATTGCAGCGAGTGTTTCGGTCAGCGTGCCAATCTGGTTCGGCTTGATCAAAATCGAGTTACCAATATGTTCATCCAGCCCGCGCTGAAGAATGGATGTGTTTGTGACAAACAGATCATCGCCGACGAGCTGCACGCGTGAGCCGAGTTTCTTGGTCAGTGCAGCCCAACCGTCCCAGTCGGACTCGTCCATACCGTCTTCGATGCTGATAATCGGGAACGCATCGCAAAGACCGGCCAGATAGTCGGCAAAGCCTTCCGCATCGAACTGGCGATCTTCCGATGCCAGTGTGTAGACGCCATCCTTGTAAGACTCGGAGCTCGCGACATCCAGACCGAGCAGAATGTCCTCGCCCGGTCTGTAACCCGCTGTCTCAATGGCCTGCATGATGGTATCCAGGGCGCTCTTGTTTGACGGCAGGTTCGGCGCAAAACCGCCCTCGTCACCAACGGCGGTGTTCATGCCCATCGCCGACAACACTTTGCGTAGCGCGTGAAAAATCTCGGCGCCATAGCGAAGCGACTCGGAAAAACTTGGCGCGCCAACCGGCAGAATCATGAACTCCTGAATGTCCACGCTATTATCCGCGTGCGCCCCGCCATTGATGATATTCATCATCGGCAATGGCATCACCGTGCTATCACCGAGTGTCTTGAACAATGGCAGCTGCTTGCTGATCGCCATGGCTTTGGCCGTCGCCAGGGATACAGCGAGCGTCGCGTTGGCACCCAAACGTTGCTTATTGTCCGTACCATCCAGCGACAACAAGGCCGCATCGATCGCAGCCTGATCGGCCGCGTCCTTGCCAACCAGTGCCTCGCGAATTTCGCCATTGACGTTGGCGACCGCCTGCAGCACGCCCTTGCCGAGGTAACGCTTGGCGTCTCCATCACGCAGCTCGACGGCTTCCCGGGAGCCGGTCGAGGCACCGGAGGGCACACCCGCACGACCGAAGCTGCCGTCCGTCAGCCAGACGTCGGCCTCTACCGTCGGATTCCCGCGCGAATCCAGAATCTCTCGTGCCAGAATCCACTTGATCGTTGTGTTTTGCATTGTCAAACGTCCCCGTTGTTTTCGTTATCCGCCCAGACCGTAATCGGCTTCCGCGAAAGGTCTGGATTTGACTGTCTCATCGATCGTTTTCAGAGTGGCCAACAAATCGTGCATTTTATCCAACGGCCAAGCGTTGGGACCATCGGACAGCGCTTTTTCCGGATCGGGATGAGTTTCCATGAAAATGCCAGCGATACCCGCCGCCATAGCGGCTCGCGCCAACACTGGAACAAACTCGCGCTGGCCACCGGATGCATGTCCCTTGCCACCTGGCAACTGCACCGAATGCGTGGCATCAAATACGACCGGTGCACCACTCTCCCGCATCACTGCGAGCGACCGCATATCGGAAATCAGATTGTTATAACCGAACGTAAAACCACGCTCACATTGCAGGATCTGCTCGTTGCCCGTCGAACGCGCTTTCTCGACGACATTGGCCATCTCCCAGGGCGATAAGAACTGACCCTTCTTAATGTTGACCGCCACGCCCTGACTCGCGACGTTGACGATGAAATTCGTCTGGCGACACAAGAATGCAGGTGTCTGCATCACATCGACAACACTGGCCACTTCCGAAAACGGCGTGTCTTCATGGACATCGGTGAGAATCGGCAATCCCAGCTGGTCCTTGACCGCCTGCAGGATCCTCAGGCCCTCTTCCATGCCCGGTCCGCGGAAACTCGCCACCGAGCTACGATTCGCCTTGTCGAACGAGGACTTATAGATCAGGCCAATACCGAGTGATTCCGTGATCTCTTTCAGCCGACCGGCGGTTTCCATCGTCATCGTTTCGCTTTCGACGACGCAGTTACCTGCGATCAGAAAAAACGGCTTGTCGAGGCCAACTTCGATACCCGCAATATTCATGCACTTGCCTTCTGTCCGCTAGGTGCTTCGCCCGCTGCATAGTCACGCGCAGCGCTGATAAAGCCGGAGAATAACGGATGACCATCACGCGGATTTGATGTGAACTCAGGGTGGAACTGGCTGGCGATAAACCAGGGATGATCCGGCAGCTCGACCATTTCAACGAGATCGTCTGACGACAATCCGCTGAAGCGTAAGCCCGCTTTCGATAGCCGTTCGCG
>JBCAZB010000232.1:0-4821 GCA_038533315.1 Pseudomonadota bacterium
CGGAGACCGCTGGCGCGTGTCGACGATTGCACGGGCCGCCGCGCAACAAGACAGGCTTGATGAGACTGATGGCGAACTCCTGAGTCCCGCCGGATTTGTCGTACTCGACGCCACCGCGTTCTGGCGTCCAACTCCCAATACGCGGCTGCGGGCCGGCATCTACAACATCACCGACAAGGTCTATACCGCCTACCTGGACGTGCAAGGCGTGCCAGCTGACACCGCCAACGCTGATCGCTTTGTTCGGCCCGGTCGCCAGGCAAGTATCGCATTCGATTGGTCATTCTAATTTTTACAAGGACATTACGATGAAGACGAACAATGCGTTCTTTCTGCTGTTGCTCACCTTACTAACCGGATGTGCGAGCATCACATCGGACGAAAACAACACGGCGAGCACTGAGGCCATCGACTACACGCGAGTGACGAATCCGTTGTTCGCCAAAATTCGGATGGCATCTGATAAGGCCGAACAAGATCGTCTGGCTATCCTCGGGATGCAGGGCGAGTATCGAGTTGACTTCAATTTCGAAGAAACGGTGTTGCTAAAACCTGGCTACACGAAACACGACAACAAAAACACGGGTGGCTTCGAGACCGTTGTCGTCGTCAAGGAAGAACCCGACCACATTGTCTTGCAGCACTTGCTGGTGACGGGAACGGGTTACGTCGTTAAGCATTGGCGGCAGGACTGGTTCTTTGAAGCGACCAAGCGATTCGAGTTTGTTGAAGACCAAACCTGGGAACGCGTTGCATTGCCTGATGAAAAAATTGCAGGCCACTGGACCCAATGCGTCTATGAAGTCTCCGATGCGCCGCGTTACTGCGGCACCGGCGTCTGGAACCATCGCTATGGTGTCTCCACGTGGACGAGTGATCGCACCTGGCGCCCCCTGCCCCGTCGTGAATACACCAAACGCGACGACTACAATACGATCAATGCCGAAAACCGTCATACCGTGACGAGCCACGGCTGGACCCATGAGCAGGACAATACAAAGACCCGCCGTGATGGAAGGGATACGGCCGAAACACTCGTCCGCGAATTTGGCTTTAATGACTATCGATCCATCGAGGGCTTCGATTTCCAACCGGCTTACGACTACTGGCGCAAGACGGAAGACTACTGGGCGCGCGTGCGCAGCGCCTGGGACCGTCGCATCGATAGCAGTCAGCGACTCAAACTGAAAACCGAGGTCGACGGCATGCCGATCATCGTGGCGACCTTCGAGCATGCAGAGAATGTCGAGTCGATGAGTGCGGTTGAACAGCTGGACGCCATCGAAACTGTGCTTGATGAATGGACCGTCAGCGAGCAACTCGTATCGGAACGATAACAGGCTAGAGGATCGGGCGGCGCGCTGTCGCCCGATCCGCAAACCCCTGCATCCTGCGCCAGCCGCGCGCGGCAATACGCTAGACTAATGCTTCCAGTTTTAGCCGAACGGCTCGGGAGTAGGCTATGCGCGGGTTGGCTGCGATGATCGTTATCAGTTTCGGCGCGAGTCTGTCGCCCGCCGAGGCAGTGCAAGACCCCCGACTCACCACCGAGCAGGCCGAACGAGCGGCCAGCAACTACCAGCAATATTGCGCGCTGTGCCACGGCGCCGATCGCGAGGGTCATGCTAATGATCACGCGCCATCGTTGCGCTCGAAGTCGCTGATGGAAGCAGGCCAATTGGAGCGCTTCATGGCCGTCGCATACGGGCGCCCGGGCACGCCGATGGCAGGCTTTTACAAAGACATCGGTGGCCCACTCGGCAAAGACGAACTCCGACAACTGACATTCTGGCTCGAGAGCCAGGCCGGCGTCAGCCAGATCGGGCTTGATGAAGCACCGATTGCCGGCAATGATGAGTCTGGCAAGGCTTTATATGGCGAGCATTGTGCCAGCTGTCACGGCGCCAAGGGCGAAGGCAACACCGGCACAGCACTCGGCAATCCGGCGATGCTTGCGATGACCCGCGACTCGTTTATCCGGCACGCGATACGCCACGGACGCGACGGCACGCCAATGCCCGCCTGGCAAGACACATTGAGCGCCGATCAGATCAATGACCTGACGGCGTTTATTCGCAGCCGAGCAACCGGTTGGGAAACCATTAAACCGGTACTGCGGGAGCCGCCGGCGCCGGAACACTATGTGCTCAATCCAGATGGCGCGACGCCGGACTTCGCGCTGAAAGACGACCGCTATGTGATGGCGAAGGATTTGTACGCTGCGCTTCAGGCCGGCAATCGTATGGTGCTGCTGGACACGCGCAACATGGCGCTGTGGCAACTGTCGCATCTCGAAGGCGCGGTACCGCTACCCTACTACTACGAGCGCGGCGACTTCGAAGCACTGGCTAACGACTTACCGCGTGATGGGACCTGGATCGTCACATACTGCGAGTGCCCTCGTGCTGCCGCCGAATACGTCAATGGCGAACTCGCCGACCTGGGCTTCGAAAATCTGGCGGTGCTGTGGGAAGGCGCGTTCGGCTGGATCGGCCTCGGTTACCCGGTCGCGTTTGGCGAAACAACACTGACGGAACGTGTCACGCTCGAAGGCGCCGATTAAGCAATCACTCGAACACGATTCCCGTCATCTGCTCGGACAATGACCATAGTCTGGCGGCGGTATCCTCATCACGCACATGCGGATGCACTCCCACGTAGGGCGGATCACCTTCTTGCCACGGGGCAGCCACCTCGCAGTTCGCGCAATAGACACCACCGTGTCCTGCCAGTAACGGTGACGCGGCACACCAAACGGTTGTCGATGCGCCTTGTTCCGTCGTTTTGAATAACGGATTTAGATTGCCGTCTTTGTCGTACCAGCCGTAGCCGATTTGTTCTTCCATCGTCAGATGACGTTGCAACGGCGTCTGAATCGCGCCCGGATCCACAGCGAAGGCGCGGATATTGTTGGGCGCGCCAAGCTTGTCGAGCTGCAGCGCGAACAGCGCATTCGCCGACTTGGCCTGACCATAGGCTGTCCACTTGTCGTACTCACGCCGCTCGAAATTCACATCATCCAGATCAAGTCCGTTACGGGCATGGCCAGACGATGACAACGCCACAACCCGCGCGCCATTCGCTGCGACCAACAACTGCCAGAGACCTGCGGTCAATGCGAAATGACCCAGATGATTGGTGGCAAATTGACGCTCGAAGCCACGCGAATCCCGTGACAACGGACAGGCCATGACCGCAGCGTTGTTAATAAGGCGGTGAACGACCGTCGTTTGCTGCTTCAACGCCGCCGCAAACTCCGCAATGGAATCTGGCACCGCGAGATCGAGTGGCAGCACAATGATGTCGCCGTCAAAATCGTGCAGCACGTCTTGTGCGACATCCGTCCTGCGCGCGCCAACGAACACGCGCGCACCCTGTTCCGCCAGTGCACGCACCGTTTCGGTACCAATCCCTGAGTAGCCACCCGTCACCACCGCAACTGTACCCGATAAATCCAGGCCGGCGACCACATCCTTCGCCGACGATCGATAACCGAACGGAGAATCGATCGGCTGCTGTGTAGATACCATGGGAAATCCTTGCCATCGTTACCTTGCTGTCGGGACATCATCTCACAATGCCATCGACGCCGCGTTCGATAACGCTGTCTCTGACTGTTCGTCCACTAGCAACAATGCCAACCGGATCATTTACCCGTACAACGAGTCTGAGTAGACTGCGACACATTGCTACTAAGGGGCGACTCATGACACGCGAACGATCACGGACGACGGCGCTCATCTGGCTGGCGTTGACCAGCCTTTTGCTACCTACGACAGTCATCGCACAGTCGGCCACCGAAGGCCCGGGGTTACTCGATCCGCGACTCACCTATGCGAATGATGTTGAGCGCGCTGCAGCCGCCGCCAACCAAGCCACGTTCGACGCACTGGACACGCAGTGCAACCCGAATGGTCAGCTCGATACCCTGGCCGCGCCCGGTGAAGACCTGCGCCCGGGCGGTTGTACCAGCTTGCAGTTTTTTGTCTATCTGACGACACGTGAACTGGTGCACTCCGCCAACGCGTTGCTGGGCGAAGGCCCGACGGTTGCCAGTCTTGACGTCACAGAGCAAGGGCTCGGCACAGCGCTGCGCTGGACCGCCGCCGAAGAGCTCGCTGTGCAAGGTTCAATGGCGACCCAGTTTTCCGCAAATCAGCTTTCCAATCTGGCGGGTCGGCTAACCGCTCTGCGCGCGGGCGCCAGCGGCTTTACCGTTGCCGGCCTCAATGACCTGCCGGAATCCTGGCGGCATTCAGCGATTGCCGGTCTGGCCCTGTCGGACGATGGCAATAGCGGCACACTGGGGCGTTGGGGCGGCTTTATCAACGCATCACTCGGCAACGGCGACAAGACACCGACCGGCAATGAAAATGCTTTTGACTACGACACCCAGGAGCTTACGCTCGGGCTCGACTACCGCATCGGCAGCGCGACAGTGATCGGTGGCATGCTCGGCATCTCCAGACAGGACGTCGAGTTTGTGCCGGACCCCAATCGTATTTCGGTCGTCGATGGCGGCATCGAGGGCGATGGCACGAGTGTGATCGTTTTCATCATGACGAGCACCGACCGCTGGTACGCATCGGCGTCGTTGGGAAGCCAGCAGCTCGACTACGAGCTTGAGCGCGACATTCGCTATCCGTCGTTCAATCCCAACGTGGCGGATTCCAACTCCCGAGCGACCAGCGAACCGGAAGCGAGCATCACAACGGCAACCGCCGCGCTCGGCTATACCTGGGCGCCCGGCGCTTGGCAGATTGAACCGTACATCGGTTTCGAATACCTGGATGTCACCATCGATGCGTTCAACGAAGCCCG
>JBCAZB010000233.1:0-4817 GCA_038533315.1 Pseudomonadota bacterium
GTGACCGACACTGTCGGTCACTTGCGTTCTTCGGTTTCCAGTTCACCGGCAGTGTGCAGCCCGCCCTGACCCAACGCAATAGTCGATCAGTCGATTTGCCTGCCCAGTCAGCCGCATCTCGCCTCGAAATCCGTAAGAAAATCGACCAGCACTCGAACGCTATCTAGTGACACAGCGTTGTACAGACTCGCACGTAGGCCGCCGACCGATCGGTGACCTTTAAGACCGAGTAACCCCGCCGCTTCGGCCTCGGCCAACCATCGTTTTTGTAGCGACTCATCCGTTAGCCGAAAAATCACGTTCATACGAGAACGAGCCAACGGCGGCACCGGTGCGGTATAAAACTCGCTGGCGTCCAGGGCCCGATACAGCAACTCCGCCTTCTGTTGATTGCGCTGCGCCATGACATCCAGCCCACCCTGCGCCTGCAACCACTCAAACACGAGGCCAGCCAGGTACCACGCGAAGGTTGGCGGTGTATTGCGCAGTGATTGTGCTTGCGAATGCACTTGATAGTTCATCAATTCCGGGATGCCGTCGCGTCGAGCAGGCATTAATGCACGCCGCAGAATGACCACCGTGAGGCCCGCGGGGCCGATATTCTTCTGAGCGCCTGCATAGATCAGCGCATGCTCGCTGACATCGATCGGCCGCGACAGAATGGAGGAGGAAAAGTCAGCCACCAACGGCACATCGTCAGGCAGCTTTGGCGTGACATGGAACTCCACGCCGTCAATCGTCTCGTTCGGCGTGTAGTGACAGTAGGCTGCCTGCTCGCTGAGCGACCAAGCCTCGACGTCTGGCACGAGACCATCGAAGTCGAGTGTCGCCGCGGCGTGCCCGGTAGCAAAACGCGACGCCTCAGCGATCGCTTTGCGCCCCCAACTGCCAGTGATCGCAAAATCGATAGTGTCCGTGGGAGTCGAAAGATTTAATGCCGTCATGGCAAACTGCAGTGTCGCCCCACCCTGCAGAAACAGGATGTCGTAGTCGTCGGGAACAGCCAGCAACGCACGCAGTGAATCTTCCGCCTGATTTCGCAACGCCATAAATGCATCACTGCGGTGGCTAATTTCCATCACCGAAACGCCCCGACCTTGCCAATCACGTAGCTCTGCCTGTGCACGCTCGAGCACAGGCTCCGGGAGTTTTGCGGGTCCCGCGCTAAAATTGTGCGTCAGGCTCACCGTTTTGCAACTCTTATTCGTCGTCTTCGTCTTCGACAGACTCAATGCGCGCGAGGCTGGTCAACGCGTCGCCATCGTCAAGTCGAATAAGAGTCACGCCCTGAGTGTTGCGACCGAGCACAGAGATATCTTCAACTGGTGTACGGACCAACGTACCCTGATGGCTGATTAGCATGATTTCGTCCTCCGCACCGACGCGCACGGCGCCCACGCAAGGACCATTGCGTTCAGTCGTCTGAATCGCAATAACGCCCTGTCCGCCTCGACCCTGAGTAGAGAAATCCGAGAATTCGGTGCGCTTACCGTAGCCATTCTCGGTCGCGACCAACAACGCCCCGTCGCGAACCACGATCATCGCATTGAGTCGCTGACCGTCAAGCAGGCGAATACCGCGAACACCGGCGGCACCACGCCCCATCGCGCGAACATCCGTAGATCGGAAACGAATTGCTTTGCCGGAATCCGAAAATAGCATGACATCCTCATCAGGGCTCACAATTGAGACGTCCACCAGTTCGTCACCGTCGCGGATATCGATTGCGATGATGCCATTGGTGCGCGGACGCGAGAAAGCGTCAAGTGCCGTGCGCTTAACAGTGTCGTCGCGTGTGGCGAAAATCACAAACTTGTCGTCCGGGAAGTCGCGCGTCGGGACGACCGCGTTGATGCGCTCGTCGGACTCTAGCGGCAACAGGTTCACAATCGGTTTGCCGCGTGAACCGCGTCCGGCCTGCGGCAGCTGATAGACCTTCAGCCAATACACCTTGCCACGACTAGAAAAACATAACAGCGTGTCGTGAGTGTTCGCGACGAACAGGTCTTCGATGAAATCCTCGTCTTTCATCCGCGTGGCGGAGCGACCGCGCCCGCCGCGCTTCTGAGCCTGGTATGTGTCCAACGGCTGTGCTTTCGCATAGCCCGCATGCGACAGCGTGACGACAACATCGGACTCCGGTATCAGATCTTCGATGCTGAGATCACTGTGATCTTCCAGAATCTCGGTGCGACGATCGTCAGCGTATTTCTCGCGAACTTCGGCGAGTTCCGTCCGAATGACATTGAGCAGACGATCGGGATCAGCCAGAATCAAAGAAAACTCTTTAATTTTATCCAGTATATCGCTGTATTCTTTTATTATTTTATCTTGCTCAAGACCCGTGAGGCGATGCAAACGAAGATCTAGAATCGCTTGCGCCTGCACCTCGGACAAGCGGTACTGCGCCGGCTCTCCGCTTTGCAACCCAAAGCCTTCACCCAGCTCATCCGGGCGGGTATCGATGCTACCCGCTCGCTGCAGCATCTCGGTGACGCTTCCTGGCGACCACTGGCGAGCGGTAAGCCGAACTTTTGCCTCGGCCGGCGATGGCGACTGCTTGATCAACTCAATAACTTCGTCGATGTTGGCCAGCGCGACGGCCTGCCCCTCGAGGACATGCGCCCGAGAGCGCGCCTTACGGAGTTCGAAAATAGTCCGACGTGTGACGACCTCGCGGCGATGCGTGATAAACGCATTGAGCACGTCATGCAGATTCATCAATCGCGGCTGACCATTCGCCAGCGCCACCATGTTGATGCCAAACACGCTTTGCAGCGCCGTCTGTTTGTAGAGATTGTTGATAACGACCTCGGACACCTCACCGCGTTTGAGCTCGATGACAATCCGCATGCCATCTTTGTCCGATTCGTCGCGCAAGCCACTGATGCCTTCCAGCTTCTTATCGCGCACCAGCTCCGCAATTTTCTCTATCAGGCGTGCTTTGTTGACCTGGTATGGCAGCTCGGTGACGATCAACGCTTCACGCGACTTGCCGTCGATCTCCTCAACATGAATTCGGCCGCGCATGTACACGCGCCCTCGCCCTGTCTTGTAGGCCTGAAAAATCCCCGCAGCGCCGTTGATGATGCCCGCGGTTGGAAAATCTGGCCCCGGCAAGTGCTCCATCAGACCGGGAACATCGATCTCCGGGTTATCGATAAGCGCCAACACGGCATCGATCACTTCACCAAGATTGTGCGGCGGAATGTTGGTGGCCATTCCCACCGCGATACCGGCCGAGCCATTGACCAGCAGGTTCGGAATCTTCGTCGGCAACACCGACGGCTCCTGCTCGGTACCGTCGTAGTTCTCGATAAAATCGACCGTATCTTTGTCGATATCGGCCAACAGTTCTTGGGTGATTTTCTCCGTGCGTACTTCGGTGTAACGCATGGCCGCCGCTGCATCACCATCCACAGAGCCGAAGTTACCCTGTCCGTCTATCAGCATGTAACGCATCGAGAAAGGTTGCGCCATCCGTACGATGGTGTCGTATACCGCCGAATCGCCATGCGGGTGATACTTACCAATCACATCGCCGACGACACGAGCCGATTTTTTGTAGGCCTTGTTGTGCTCATTGCCCAGCTCACGCATCGCGAACAGTACCCGACGATGCACCGGCTTCAGCCCATCTCGAACATCCGGCAAAGCACGACCGACGATCACACTCATCGCGTAGTCGAGATACGATTGACGCATCTCGTCTTCGATGGTTACGGATAGTAATTCTTGCGCAATGTCACTCATAGGGTCGCATGTCTTCCGAACGTTAAGCGGAACGATTTGGACCCAAAACGACGGTGTCAGCGGCGGCCTTCACAGCAGACAAAAACCGTGCCGTCGATTGGTCAAAATCATCCATCAAAATATTGATTATTTATTTTTAATTTTCAGTTGCTTACGGTGTGTTTCTCGCAGCACCGTCAGGTCTTGTTTTTTGCCTGTTTCCAAGCCGGTAATTTTAGCACATTTCGGTACTGAAAAGGGTTCGTATTTGCCCTGTAACTGAGCGGGTTTTTGGGGCTACCCGCGGCGTACAAACGCTTATAAAGCCAACGCTACAATCAGCGGATCACAAGCATCGGGATTCGCTCGCGCAAGGCGTATAATGCCGACATGCAAGAGTGTGATTTACTCATCACCGCGCGCTGGATCGTGACGGTGGACAATGACAACCGCGTGCTCGAACAGGCGGCGCTTGCGATCCAGGGTGGACGAATCGTCGCCATCGATAGCGCAGACAATCTGCGCCGTCTCTGGCAGGCGCGTGAACAGATCGACTGCGGAAACGCGGCACTACTGCCTGGCCTCATCAACACGCATACACACGCGGCGATGAGCCTGTTCCGCGGCATTGCTGATGACGTACCACTGGAAACCTGGCTTAACGACCACGTCTGGCCTTTAGAAGGTCAGCACGCCAACGCGGATTTTGTACGCGATGGCACACGACTCGCCATCGCTGAGATGATCCGTAGCGGGACGACCTGCTTCAACGACATGTATTTCTGCCCGGATGTCGTAGCAGAAGTCGCGAATGAAGCGCGTATTCGGGCGTCAATCGGCTTAATTGTGATCGAGTTCCCGACCGTTTGGGCGTCGGGGCCAGACGAATATCTGACTAAGGCTATGCAGGTCTATGACGCTCATGCCGCTGACACGCTGCTGAGTATGCAATTCGCTCCACACTCCACTTATGCGGTGAGCGAGGCCACCCTGAAACGCGTGCGTACGCAGGCGGATCAACTGGACATCGGCGTGCACATTCACCTGCACGAGACCGCCACAGAAGTATCGCAACATACGGAACA
>JBCAZB010000234.1:0-4811 GCA_038533315.1 Pseudomonadota bacterium
CGACAGGATCGCACCGGAGGAGCCCACGAGCGCGCCGACCACGATCAGGAGGTCATTGCCGAGGCTGAAGCCAATGGCTGCCGCCGCCCAGCCGGAATAGCTGTTCAGCATGGAAACCACGACCGGCATGTCAGCGCCACCGATGGCCGCGACCATATGTACGCCAAACGCCAGCGCGACCAGCGTCATCAGAAACAGCGGGAAGAATCCACCGCCATTGGCCGCCTGCGCAACGAACACACTACCGAGCCAGAAAGCGATGACACCCAGCCCAAGATTCAGCCAATGACGTGCCGGCAGTAACACGGGGCTACCGCTCAGCTTGCCGCTCAGTTTGCCGAATGCGATGACTGAACCAGAGAACGTCAATGCGCCAATCAAGATGCCGAGATAAATCTCGACGTTGTGGATTGTCAACTCAACGCCGAAGTAACCGCTGCCGTGGTCGAGGAATGTGGCGTAGCCCACGAAGACCGCCGCCAGGCCAACCAGGCTATGCAGAATCGCGACCAGCTCGGGCATCCGCGTCATCTGTACTTGTTTGGCGAGCCGCACACCAATCGCCGCGCCGGCTCCCAGAGCGATGACCAGCAAAAAGTAGTTGTCGGAAACAATGCCGATGATAGTGGCGACCAACGCGATCGCCATGCCGGCGATGCCGTAATAGTTTCCGCGCCGCGCCGTCTCCTGATTGCTCAGGCCACCCAGCGCGAGAATGAAGAGGATGGTCGAGACGATATATGCCGCTTGAACGAGTCCGCTATTAATCATGATCGTCTGCCCTACTTACGAAACATCTGCAGCATGCGCTGCGTGACAGCAAAGCCGCCGAAGATATTGATACTGGTAATCAACAGCGCGAGAAATGACAGGGTGACCACCCAGAAACCACCGCTACTGATTTTTACCAATGCGCCAATGACGATGATGCTGCTGATGGCGTTGGTCACACTCATCAACGGTGTGTGTAATGCCGGGGTAACGTTCCAGATCACCATGTAGCCAACAAAACAGGCCAGCACAAACACGGTGAAATGCGACATGAATGACGCTGGCGCGACACTTCCGAGCGCCAGTAACAAAGCACCTCCGATACCCATCGCGAGCAATGGCCCGAAGACGCTCGGCTTGGTCGGTGTCGTATCGACCGGCGTTGCTGGCGCCGGTGCCGGCTTCGCCTTTGGCGCGGCGGATAGTTTGGGTGCGGGTGGCGGCCACGTGATTTCGCCCTCGTGAACTACGGTGGCTCCACGAATCACCTCGTCTTCCATGTTAATCACGATCTGACCATCGTTTTCCGGGGTCAGGTCATTCAACAGATGGCGCAGGTTGGTGCCGTACAGTTGGCTGGACTGAGCCGCAAGGCGACTCGGCAAATCGGTATAGCCGATGAGCGTGACACCGTATTTCTGAACAACCTCGTGTGGCTCTGTCAGCTCGCAATTACCGCCTTGTTCTGCAGCGAGATCGACGATAACGCTCCCCTCGCGCATCGAAGCCACCATTTCTTCGGTGATCAACTTCGGTGCGGGCCTGCCTGGAATCAGTGCCGTTGTGATGATGATATCGACGTCTTTAGCTTGCTCGGCGAACAGTGCCATCTCCGCTTCGATGAAGGCTTTGCTCATCGTTTTGGCGTAGCCGCCTTCGCCCGCGCCGTCCTCATCGTCCTCGAAGTCGAGCATCAGGAACTCAGCGTCCATACTCTCGACCTGCTCCTTAACCTCAGGCCGTGTATCGAAAGCCCGGACAATCGCGCCCATGCTCTTCGCCGTACCGATGGCGGACAGCCCGGCGACACCAGCGCCGATCACTAGCACTTTGGCCGGTGGGATCTTACCGGCCGCCGTAATCTGCCCGGTAAAAAAGCGACCGAAATGCTGTGCGGCCTCGATGACCGCGCGGTAGCCACCGATATTCGCCATCGAACTCAGCGCGTCCATCTTCTGTGCGCGCGAGATACGCGGCACGCTGTCCATGGCGAGCGCATTGACACCACGTTCTGCCAGCGTATCGAGTAAGGCTTGATTCTGGCCCGCCCAGACAAAACTGATCAGCGTTTGCCCTTCGCGCAGTAGTTCAGTCTCGGCAACCTTCAGCGTTGGGTGCTGTTCAGGCTGCCGGACCTTCAGGATGATGTCGGCAGCATCATAGAGCGCACGAGTGTCTTCGACGACTGTCGCCCCTGCCTCGCGATAAGCCTCGTCGGGGAAACTGGCTTTGGCACCGGCGCCGGCTTCGATCATGACCTCATAGCCCAGTTTGCTAACAAGACGGGTCACGTCGGGCGTCAGCGCAACGCGCTGTTCACCGGCATGGACTTCGGCGGGAACGCCTATTTTCATCGGTTTCTCCTGAATTTTCGGGCGAAATGCCGAGTTTGGGTGCTTACGCGCCCGATGGCAGCCGCAAAGTATCCATTCAACCGGCGGGCGGCGCAAGGCAGGCAACGCGCAGTCTGTTATAATTCTGCGGCTGATTCGGTCTCGTCAAGCGAGCGGTCTGTTGGCGAAGGTATCCGTAGACTGAGCCCTATGCAGGTCATAAAGGTGTAGCGGCAAACCGTCCGCGGGCCTCGCTTCGCAGTCAGCTTACCCCCAATCTGGTTTTCACGGAGAAATGGACCATGCAAAAGACTCTGATCACCGCACTCTCAATCGCAGCACTCGGTTTTGGCAGCGCGCACGCCGACTTGAGCGATGTACCTGCGGGCACCTACGAGCTTGAAAAAACACACGCCTACGTCTCTTTTAGCTACACGCACCTGGGCTTCTCGCGCCCCGTCGTCGGTTTCGAGAGTTTTGATGTCACGCTGGAACTGGATAAAGACAACGTTGCCAAAAGCGCACTGAATGTCGCGATCGACCCCGCTAGTGTCGCGAGTCGCGTCGGCGAGTTTGACGACCACCTGAAAGGTGAAAAGTGGTTTGATATCGCCAACAACCCCGATATCAGCTTTGTCGCCACAGCGATCGAGTCGACGGGCGACAGCGATTACGCAGTCACCGGTGATTTGACCATCAAAGGCATCACGAAGCCCGTCACGCTGGATGCCACCATCAATAAGGCGGCACCACACCCGTTTTCGAAGAAACCAACGATTGGCGTCTCGGCCAGCGCGACGCTGAAGCGCAGTGATTGGGATCTTGGTGCGTATGCCCCTGCCGTCAGTGACGAGGTCGTCCTCGACATTCAAACAGAGTTGCGACTAGCCGAGTAAGCGCAGACCTATGAGCGAGCAGCCGAAGCAACAATACGGCGGCGTTGCCCGGTTTTTTCACTGGGCGGTCGCCGCCGCTATTGTGCTGCAATTCATACTCGCCAAGCTGTATGAGTTCGCTGCTGATGGTGGCGAGCGCATACGCCAGATTGCACTGATCGCGAATCACAAATCGGTTGGTATGACCGTACTAATGGTCGCGCTACTGCGGCTGGCCTGGCGCTTTCGACAAGGTGTACCGAAACTGCCGTCGAGTATGCCGGGATGGCAGATCCGGGCGTCTCACCTGAGCCACTGGCTCTTGTACGGCAGCTTGTTTCTATTGCCGATCACAGGTTGGCTGATGTCCTCTGCCAGCGCTTACAGCGTTAGCTGGTTTGGCGTGTTTACCTGGCCAGACCTGATCACCCCGGATGCCTCGCTAAAAGAGACACTAAAAATGTTACACGACCTGTTCGCCAAGATTCTGTTCGTCGTCGCCATCGTGCATATCGCCGCGGCGATCAAGCATCATTGGGTCGATCGCGATCAGGTACTCACTCGCATGACCGGTACCGCATCGCTGGCGCTGTTCGTGGCGCTGATCGGCGTCGGTTTGTTTGCGTTAACGCCAGCCAGTGCTCCGCAAGCCAGCACCACAGTAGCTGCGGAGGCGGCTCCGGCTGAAGGCACCGCGGAACAAGCGGCGCCTGCCACGCCCGAAGTGAGCACACTCAAAGCGTGGGCCATCGATTACGCAGCGAGTGAGATCACCTTCACTGCGGAACAAGCCGGCGCAGCATTTACCGGGCGCTGGGCCGAGTGGAAGGCCCTCATGCGATTCGACTCGGGTGCGCTTGGCGACAGCCAATTCGTGGTCGACATCGGCGTTCATGCGGTAGATACACAGGACGAAGAACGCGACAGCACCCTTCAGGACGGCGACTGGTTCGATGCAGCCAACTACCCGACGGTGCGCTTTGAAACCAATGCGATCAAGGCCGCGGATAGCGGGTTTGAAGCCGACTCGACCCTGATCATCAAGGGCGAGCGGCATCCCGTCGTATTTCGATTCGACGTGACCGAACAAGACGGCTACAAGATTTTGACCGGTCAGGCGCGGTTGGACCGCCTGGCATTGAATGTTGGGACCGGGGACTGGACAGACACCGAATGGGTAGGACAGTTCGTCGACGTCGCGGTGACCGTCAAAGCCGCCCTTCCCTAGCCGGCAACGGAGCATTCGAGTCGTTGCGATCACTGTCAAAGAGACGCTGATCGCTTATAATGTTTCGCTAGAAACTAATTGCTCTTTGTGCATAAGGAATTACTCGCATGGCGAACAAGCAATCACGATTGCACGTACCTTCGGCGCCCGCGCGGCCGGGCGATAAACCCGACTTCTCCTATCTGACCTTGGCGCCGGCCGGTAGCGTTGGACGACCGGATATCAATGTCCGCGTGGCCGACACGCAGACGCTGGCGCCACCCGAGCACTTTACGCAGGCCTTTCGACAGAAGCGGACGCTTCGGTACGGAGAAAACCCACACCAGACGGCCGCTTTTTATGAGCCCGCCGGCGCGTCGCCGAGTTTTTTGGCGGCGGCGGAGC
>JBCAZB010000235.1:0-4806 GCA_038533315.1 Pseudomonadota bacterium
GGCCCCCAACTTACGCTGCAGCGCGATGCCGACCTGCGTGCCATAGGCTGCGCACAGAAACGCATCTTTCTGGCAAATCAGCTCACCGCCCATCTGCGCCATGTCGATCGCCATGATCTTGCCGGGATACGGCGCCGCAAATGCGACCCGTTTCTTGCCGTGGCCACTGTTCGTGAAATGCGTCATGAAGATCGACTCGCCCGTTAGCACACGTTTGCCAACGTTCAACAACGAATCCATCAAGCCGCCGGACGGCGTTGAACCGTCACCCATTTTGGTATCGAACGTGATGCCGTCTTCCATGTAGTTCATGGCGCCCGCTTCGGCGATCACGACCTCTTGCGGGTCGAGCTCGACCTCCACCACTTGCATGTCATCGCCGAAAATTTCGTAGTCAACCTGGTGGCACTGCATCGTTTGCTCCATTCATGATTCGGGACGCCATCAATATACAGGATCGCTCTCGCATTTCGGCGTTGTTTGGTTTTGGCAGACATTGTCATTCAGAGATGATGGGACTGACGGTATAGTCATCATTCTGAAAATCTGAAGAGTGACGACTATTTGGTGCTGGCGCTTCCTAAACTTAGTCGACCACAAATGTAGTCGACAAAGTCCTCCACCTTCGAACAATCAACCTCGTAGAGGTTATTGCCATCAGCCCTATCAACGCCCTCAGCAATCTTCGTGAAGCCAAGGTCAGAAATTAGGCGCTCCCCGCGACGAGTAGCCGCTGTGACAACGACATTTGTTACTCCCTCTGATCGCCGATAGGCGTTCAACTCACGCCCGATTTCGTAAAGCATGAGGATCGTCAAAGCACGATGCTTTTTCAGTAGTGCGATTGAGAAAAAGTGTACCGACTTCGATGGATTGGAGGCGTTGTCTTTCGCTCGAATGTCTTCCGGTGTGTAGTCGTCCTCTTTGATTTCCCCCGCCATGAATCGTGATAGCGTATCGGGCTTCAGAGGAAGAATTGAAAAATATCCGATCACATCACCGCGATACATCAGACACCGAAACGTGCGATTATTCTTTTCCGACCAAGCAGCAAATGTCTCAACTGGCAGTAGATCGCTAGAATCGAAAAAGTTCTTGTCCAACTCCACAATCTGTCGGATATCTGATCGACTCGCGTACTTAAAACTAGTTCGGTGTATTTCCCCCAGATCCAGTTGCGATTGGCGTGCATGCTCACGCGCTTCAAAAAAACGGATTAAAGCAACCCAAAGAAGAACCCCGACACCAACAACCACCAGACCCCACAGTTGGCCGACTTGATAGGCGCCTATTGAAGCTCCGAGACAAGCGATAAAAACACTGCCTGTTTGCCTAATTGTAGATGCATTCATCAATCTCTCCACCGCTAGCACTGTGTAGAGGTTAGCCCACGAAGCAGCGAACTGAAAACCAAACGTTGACATGTTCGCTGCAGTGCGAACCAGAAACTCAAAAAGATGCGCTTCCATTCATACTGTTGCATTTCGATCACGGACTCATAAGACCTTCTGAGTTCGGAATGGCAAGTATTGTTGTCTTTTAGCTCATACTACTATGCCGCGGTCGAGCATCGACAATACAATCAATCGTTTGGCGCTAATGGCTGCCCGGACTAGACTATGAGCAATGTACGAAACAACACCGCAAAACACAGTGACGGTTAGCGGCGACGAATTGGCTATCCAACGGCGAATTCGGCTGCCCTACTCCGGGCTGAAGCGTGACTTCTTTCGATCGACACTATTGCTAGCGCTAGCATGGATCACAGGTTGCAGCATCACGGGAAACCAAGTCGATTCCGACGTTCTGCCCATACCCGTTGCGGCAAACACCATGGAGTCGCCATTGCTGACTGTGTTGAGCACGCGCACGCTCAAGGCCGACGGCGCGTCCTCCGGCAAGAGTGCATATGACCTGATTCGAGACTTCGGCGGGCCAAGGTCGATTGAGTCGCCCGACTTGTATTCAGTCAATCATCCCGACGTTCCGCACATCTTTGAAGACTCCGACGATGAGGTTGGCGATCACTTTGTGTTCGTCGTTCATCGTGACAAAGACAGAGACCGTGATCGGCAAAACAACACAGACCGCCAGCGCAACGAGATCAAAACCTATAAAAGCTCTGAGCGTGCCGTCAAAGGCTTCGAGAACGAGACGCTCGTATTCCGTTGGTTGTTTCGCATCAATGAGGATATGACCGTATCGCGCCGGTTTACGCACTTCTTTCAACTCAAAGCGGTTGGCGGTGATGACCGACAACCGATCGTCACCATCACTGGTGTTAAGCGATCGGGTGAGGGTGGCATCGAAGTGCGGCACAGCCCTTCGAGGGGCGGCACGGTGTTGCAGCGCATCGACTGGTCCGAGGTCACCGGCGAGTGGTTGCAAGCCTACTGCCGGGCAACATTCTCCGAAGATGGTGCGCTTCGGCTCATTGTCACTCGCCTTAGCGATAACGCCGTGGTGTTTGATATCGAAGTGACCGGTCTCGATTTGTGGCGCGGCAAATCACGAGAGCACTTCGTGCGTCCGAAATGGGGCATCTATCGCTCTATCCTGCTTCCCGATGAACTCAGACCCGACGAAGAGGAAGTACGCTTTGCCGACTTCTCGATCAGCAAGGTCGTCATAAACTAGCCGATAGACCATCTCGTACATGGTTTACACTATTGCCGCTTAGTACGATTGCTCCTGCATCGGCGTCGCAAACTCACCATAGGTCTCCAATGAATTGAAGAACGGGTCGTTGGTGCCGTGATACACACCGTTCGGTAGCTGGTAGACCCGCTGATATTCCTGCGGCATGTAGATGGATTCGCCATCGCTGTTCAGCCACGGTTTTTGTTCGAGCATCGCATCGGCGGCCCGCGCCTGGCCACTATCGCGCATGGCGGAGGTGTTGTTGTAGGTATCCATTTGGATATCCAGAATATCGCTGCCGGATTTGTCGACTTGCCAGTTGGAGCGACTCTTTGCCGCAGCGCGCCGCGATGCCAACCAGGCTTGCTGTGCCGCACGACGACGCTTGCCCGCTTCGGCCATCAGACGACTACGCTGCTGATACAACTGACCGAGCCGTTGCAGGTATTGTGGGTTCGGGCTCATGCCTTCACCGACCATCTTCAGCAGTGCTTCGTCCGCTTCACCACTCACCGTCGCAGTGGTTATCGTGCCCACGGCCATCGCGATCGTCGTGTAGCCACTCATCCCACCATACATATCCATCGCCGGTTGATCGATAAACAGGACAGCCGGCAGCAACAGCTCATTGACGGTATGACCATTCGCTTCATAACTCAGCCGCACCTCAACGACTTCCATGCGCGGTCGCTGGTTCGGCTGCAGGTTCATGTTGCCCATCGCAGCCAACAATTCCTGCGCCTGATCGGAGCGAGGACGTATCGTTGTGATGCGAGCATTTGGACGAATCGTCGGAATGTACTGGTCGACAAACGACTGGATATTGACGATGGGCCGGGCATCACAACCGGCGAGCCCTTCCGAGGCACGATACGGCATGGCATCCAACGACGAACCCCACCCCCAGACGCCGCCCGGGATGTACTCGACCCACTGCTTGCCATCGGGCGCCGTCGCCATGAAATGCATTTTCATCGGCTCGGTGTAACAGGTGGGGCGTCCATACCACTGCACCGCGCCCTGCACTGCCCAGTCTTTGGGCAGCGTCACGGTGAATGCATCAAGTGGCTTCTCAAAACCAAACTCATCCCGGATCGTATGCGTCTGGTTTTCCGCGACCGAGATAGTTGGCAGGACGGTGATGATGGCGAGCGCTAGTGCAGCAACAAAAAGACGGGCGGACATGACGGATTTCCCCAAAATTGATTGGTCTTATCCGTATAGGCGAAAACAGGCAGCAATAAGGATCACCAAGTTGGCCACTATCACATTGAGCCACTGGCACTTGCTAGTCGGTTCTCTACCTTTACAACGAAAAATGCCGCAGCCAAATCGGCTACGGCATCTATCGGTTGCTCGCAATACGGGCCACGTCTCACGACGCAGCCAAAACTCACTGACGCGCTAATTGACCGATTTGCTCCCAAGCTGGATTCGGCTCCAGTGCCACAAATACATAGAGCCCCTCGCTATTGACCTTCGCATTCGCACTGCCTGCGAGCAATTCCGCTTCAATTTGCTCAGGCGTCAGCTTATAAAAACCACCGCTGATTGCATCAACTGCCAAACCGATCAAGCCACCGAAAACAATATTTCCCCAAACCCAACCACTAGCACTGCGTGTCAGTGTGGTCTCGAATGGCAAATAGCCTTCCAGTTCTATAGCGATGATGTGATTTTCTTTTCGTGACAGCTCGGCTGTCAGCGGTGTGTTCCCCAATACGAGCCCGTTCGATTTCACAGTAGCATTACTGGGGCTACTTGATATCCCGATGGTCTGTGTAGTGCCGTGGATGATTGAGGCGCAACCACCGAGCAGGAACAAGGCTGCGAGCAGCGCAATTCTAAAGTCTATTTTCACTATTGTTTTCTCCGTTGAATTGGTTTTAAGCGCCGATAGGATATGGGAGTCGCCACAGAAATTCTATCGGGCATTACGGTTTCGACGTACTGTCGAAGAGACTGGTCACTAGTGATGCCCGCACGCGGATTGGCTCGCGCTGCACGCTCGCCGATCTCTGCCAGCAAAGCTGGCTCCGGCTCGAACCGAAGCGGTTCCAATGCGTGGCGCCAACTAAAAGGCCCCGAAAAATCTCTCCCCTCAGTCGGCACACGGATTGGCTCGCGCTGCGCGCTCGCCGGTCTCCGCCAGCAAAGCTGGCTCCG
>JBCAZB010000236.1:0-4803 GCA_038533315.1 Pseudomonadota bacterium
CGGCTTCCTCCGAATCTTCGTCAGTAAGAGTGCGCGAAGAGTCCAATAAAATCAAGCCTAAAGCCACACTTTTTAGCCCCGGTTCTATACCTTTACCCTGATAAACATCGAACACAATGACGTCTTGCAGGAGTACCGGGACCGCTGCTTTTGCAGTGTTTATCAATGCTTCCGCAGCAACTCCTTCATCGACAAGCAACGCGATATCACGACGCACTTTAGGAAACTTCGAGATCGTATCTGCGACTGGCAAAACAGCCGCAAACGCAGGGGCGACATCGAGTTCGAGCACCACACACGGCGCCTCGATATCCCAAGCTGCGGATACCGCAGGATGTAACGCTCCGATCACACCAACAAGATCGTCACCGCGGTAAATATGCG
Source organism: Pseudomonadota bacterium (assembly GCA_038533315.1). GTDB lineage: Bacteria > Pseudomonadota > Gammaproteobacteria > Steroidobacterales > Woeseiaceae > CALBPI01. The sequence continues at coordinate 385 of JBCAZB010000236.1, forward strand.
CGGTCTGTCCGGGGTGCAGTCCATCAACGGTCGCAGGGCGGAAATCGAATTCAGCATCATCGCCCGTCATACCAAGCAGTGCTTCCGCATCACCCTTTATGTCAAAGACATCAACGTTGCGCTTGTCGTGATTCCACCGTTCGAGCGAAACCTGACCGCATAGCACCGCTGCGAGGCTCTCCCGCTCACCTTCCCCTGCAAAAACACGACCATACTCAAACAGTCTGACGCTACTCTGTTGACGCGCCATGTTGTGTCGAACGGCATCCAGCAATCCGCACAACAAAGTACCACGCATTACCGACAGATCCTTGGAAATTGGGTTAACCAATTCTGGTCCACTCTCTGCAAGTTGCAGCGCTGCATGTTTGTCCGGGTCTACAAAGCTATAGGTGATGGCCTCTCTGTAGCCCATACCTGCCATCGTGTCACGCAATCGCTCCGGCGAGACATAGGTTTCAGGACTGGGAGCCAGCGTGGAAGTCGCAATCGTTGTTGCCAACGGAATCCTGTCATAGCCATACACTCGAGCTACTTCCTCGATAAGGTCTTCCTCGATGCCAATATCGAAACGCCAAGTTGGTGGTGTCAGTTGCCAGCCCGCGGCATCTTTGACAACCGTGAAACCCAGGCGCTCGAAGATGTCATTGACGTCGTTGGTGTCAAGTTCAAGCCCGAGCATTCGAGACAATCGATCGGCCCGTAGCCCGATAGGCCCCTGTTGTCGAAGTTGCTCCTCGTAGCGCTCGACCGTCAAACCGTGAGACTGACCGCCTGCGATCTCTTGCAACAATGACACAGCACGCGCCTGCGCGCGCTCGTGCCCATAGGCATCAACACCTCGCTCGAAGCGCAGTGAAGCGTCTGTATGCATGTTGTAGCGGCGCGCCTGCCCCGCCATGGCTTTCGGTGTGAAGTGTGCGGCCTCAAACACGATATTGGTCGAGTGCTCGCCCACCATCGTGGACTCACCACCCATGATGCCGGCGAGACCAATTGCGCCCGACTGATCAGCGATAACTAACGTGTCGCTGTCGGGTGTCAGTGTGCGACCGTCGAGTAGTGTCAGCGATTCATCTCCACTCGCGAAACGTGCATGCAGCGTGGGGCCAGCCAGCTTGTCGAGATCGTAGGCGTGCATCGGTTGCCCCATTTCGATCATGACGTAGTTGGTGATGTCTACGACCGGATGAATGGCTCGGATACCACTGCGGCGTAGACGCTCCACCATCCATAGCGGTGTCTTAGCGCTCGGATCGATATCGGTCACGACTGACGTCGAAAATACGGGTACCGCTTCGGGTGTATCGACGACCGGTTTTGTATCTGGCTCCGCATTACCGGAAATAGCACTTGCCACAGGCTCATCGAATTGCAGCTTTGCAAAGGTCGCGACTTCTCGCGCGACACCCAGCATCGAAAAACAATCGCCTCTATTCGGGGTCAAATCGATATCGATCACGCTATCAGGCAGCGCTAGTGCATCGGCCAGCGGAGTCCCCGGTACAAGGCTGACCGGCAAATCCATAATGCCGTCATGATCTTGTCCTAACCCAAGCTCCGCCGCGGAACACAACATCCCGTGAGACTCAATACCACGCAGTTTAGAGCGCCGTATTTTCAACCCACCAGGCAACTTGCTGCCAATACGCGCAACAGCGACGCACATACCCTCTCGTACGTTCGGCGCACCACAAACGATCGACAACAATGATTCGCCGTCGTTTACCGCGCAGATCTTCAGCTTGTCTGCATCAGGATGCTGGGAGACCGATTGCACGTGACCAACAACCACACCATCCACAGCGCTCAGCAGCTCATGCCCATCGACTTCGAGACCGGCGAGCGTCAGCCGCTCCAGCAGTGGCTGCAAAGCTAAATCCTGCTGCAACAGCTCTGACAACCAGCGTTGCGAGACCTTCATACGAATTGCTCCAGGAAACGCAGGTCGTTCTCAAACAACGTTCGAAGATCGTCGATCTGATAACGCAGCATTGCGAGCCGCTCAACACCGAGTCCGAACGCGTAGCCTCCGTATTCTTCCGGGTCGACCCCGACGTTACGCAGCACGTTCGGGTGGACCATGCCGCAACCGAGTATTTCCAGCCATCGTCCGTCCTCACTCAATACGTCGACTTCAGCCGAAGGTTCTGTAAACGGGAAATAGGAAGGCCGAAAGCGCAATTCGGCATCTCGCTCGAAAAAGCGACTAACGAATTCGTGGAGGACTGATTTCAAATTAGCGAAACTGACGTTTCGATCGATCACCAGCCCCTCAACCTGGTGAAACATCGGCGTATGAGTTTGATCAGAATCGCAGCGGTACACCCGTCCAGGACAAATAACGCGAACCGGGACCCCTTCCTGTTGCATTGTACGAATCTGGGTAGGTGACGTGTGCGTGCGTAGCAGTCGGCCATCGCCGAAATAGAAAGTATCGTGCATCGCTCGAGCCGGGTGGTCTTCCGGGATATTCAATGCACCGAAATTGTGGAAGTCATCCTCGATTTCGGGCCCATAGCGAACGCCGAAACCTGCACCCACAAAAATCTCTTCGATACGCCGGCGAGCGAGTGTTACCGGGTGTAATGACCCACTGCGACCGCCTCGCCCCGGCAAAGTCATATCGACCGTTTCATTCGACAGGCGTATTAGTAATGCATCAGCTTCCAGCGATGCACGTCGCTCGCTGATCGCATGAGTCAGCGTCTGCTTGACGACGTTGATAAGCTTGCCAGCTTCCGGCCGTTCTTCCTTCGGCAGCGCCGAGACACCCTTCAGCAGCGCGGTCAAGCGCCCCTTCTTGCCCAGCAGTTCGACGCGAACCTGATCCAGAGTATCAATCGAGTCTGCGGCCGCAATGGCGGCTTCGGCTTCAGCCTTTATAGTATCAATGTCCTGCACGGTCGGGTTCTCGTCTCGCGAATGGCGTGGCTAACGAAACGCTACCACTCGCCTGCAAAAAACAGGCGAGCGATAGCAATGTACGCAGGATGATCAGGCCGGCAGGTTGGCTTTCGCTTGCTCCGCAAGTGCTGCGAAACTCTCAGGCTGATGTACAGCCAGGTCGGCCAATACTTTGCGGTCGATTTCGATCTCTGCGCGACTTAGGCCGTTCATAAATCGACTGTAGGACAGACCGTTCAGCCGCGCTGCCGCGTTGATGCGAGCAATCCAGAGGCGGCGGAATTCGCGCTTGCGAACACGACGATCGCGATACGCGTATTGGCCAGCCTTGATGACCGCTTGTTTCGCAACGCGGAAAACCTTACGGCGAGCGCCGTAATAGCCTTTCGCTTTGCCCAGAACTTTCTTGTGCCGCGCGCGGGCGACAACACCACGTTTAACTCGTGCCATAGTCTATTCTCCTCAACTGAATGGCAGCATGCGGCGCACGGCTTTTACGTCCGCGTCCGCGACTTGCAAAGTGTTGCCCAACTGACGTTTCCGCTTGCTGCTCTTCTTCGTCAGGATATGGTTGAGGTGGGACTGAGAGCGTTTGAAACCACCCTTGCCCGTTCTGCGGAAGCGCTTGGCAGCGCCCCGATTGGTCTTCATTTTAGACATTATCGTCTCCTGTTTTGGCCAAGTCACAAACTCTGATGTGGTTGGCGAAGCGTCCGTAAACGCCTGCTTGTTTTCTTTTACTGCGAATTTTTGCTAATGCCAGGCATTGACGGGCCAGTTCGCTGCCCTGAATCTTGTGCGCGCTCAGTTGCTCTTTTTCGGAGCGATCACCATGACCATTTGACGGCCTTCCATCAGCGGCATCTGCTCCACCGACCCGAATTCTTCGAGGTCCGAGCGAACGCGCTTCAACAGCTCCGCGCCGATTTCCTGATGTGCCATCTCACGCCCGCGAAACCTAAGCGTAACCTTTGTTTTATCGCCGTTCTCAAGGAATGCCACCAATTTTTTCAGCTTCACCTGATAATCGCCTTCTTCAGTGCCAGGGCGGAATTTGATTTCCTTAACCTGAGACTGTTTTTGCTTGCGCTTGGCCGACTGATTCTTCTTGTTCTGCTCGAACACAAATTTGCCGTAATCCATGATGCGGCATACCGGCGGCTCTGCATTCGGGGACACTTCAACCAGATCGAGTTGTTGATCGCGCGCCAGATCGATGGCGTCTCTCAAAGGCATTACACCTGCCTGCTCACCATCCTGCCGTATAACCCGAACCTCAGTGGCTTGGATATCATCATTGCGCCGGGCGCGTTTTGAAGCTGCGATGTGCAGTCCCTCCTTTATCACTAACGAATAATTTCAGTCGACGCGAGTACCGACTGAGCCGCGTATTGTAAACGCAGAAATCAGCGCGAACAAGTGCGCAAGTTCATAATTTTCAACGAAATGGAAGCCGCTGCGTAGTCCGGAAAAGTGGTGGGCGATGGTGGTTTCGAACCACCGACCTCCACG
>JBCAZB010000237.1:0-4802 GCA_038533315.1 Pseudomonadota bacterium
CAACAGCGATTGCGGTGCTGCTTTGGATTTCAGCGATGAGAGCTTCCATTGTGACTCCTAACGAACTCTTTTGTTGAGTGGAATTAAAAAACTAGTGTTCTTCGTACGCGAGACTGAGATAAACAACAGTCAGCGTCATGAAAATGAAGGCCTGCAACGGGATAACCAGCAAGTGGAACAACGCCCAGGCGCTACCCGGAATCCAGTTCAGGTACCAAGGCAGCATGGCGATCAGAATGAAGATCAGCTCAGCCGCGTAAAGGTTGCCGAACAAACGCATCGCCAGCGAAACGGGCTTGGCGACAAATTCGACCAGGTTCAACAGCAGGTTGAACGGGATCAGCAGCGGGAAGCTGCCAAATGGGTGGAACAGCAACTCTTTGCCAAAACCGCCCCAGCCCTTGCCCTTGACGCTGTAGATCAGTATCAGGAAAAAGACCGTGATCGATAAACCGAAGGTGGCATTCGGGTCGGCCGACGGCACGATCCGCATATACGGAATGCCCGACAGCTCACCAAGCCATGGCAGCAAATCAACAGGCAGGATATCGAGCAGGTTCCAGAACAGCACCAGTACGAAGATCGTCAGCGCGAGGGGCGCCACGAAAGCCCGCGGGCCGTGAAAACTCTCTTTAACCGAATCGTCGATAAATTCGAGTATGAGCTCGATGAAGGCCTGGAACTTACCGGGGACACCGGCGGTGGCTCGGCGCGCCGCCATGTAAAAGATGCCGATGAACAGCAGGCCACAGAATACCGAGTAAAAAATCGTGTCGAGGTGCAGAGCCCACAAACCATCGCCGACCTTCAAGTGGGTCAAGTGGTGAGTTACGTACTCGGTAGGAGTTCTTTCAGCGCCGCTAGCCATCCGCTCTCGTCTCTTTTACCAATGTTGGCCACGCACACCTTATATAAGGTCTAACTAGGCCGACTTAAAGTGTTTCAATCCGACTCTTTCGTACCGTCGCTGACCACCCAAAGCAGGGCTATAAAAAACACTGCGAGCGTCGCCGCAAATGTGCTCAGAAAGGGTACGAACCATTCTGCAAAATACTTGGCCATCAGGCCGAACATCAGTGCAGCCGACAGCAGTTTGAATGCCTCGGCGCGATAAAATGCCGCCACAATAGTTTGCGGCGGCGCTAATTCCGTTCGGGAAAATACCCGGGCGGCGAAATGCATACTCAACAGTGCGCTTCCGAGCCCGCCAGCAAGGGCGGCAAGTGCAGCCTGTGGGCTATGCAACAGCCAAATTATTGCTCCGACACAGCCGACGGCTACCTGCCACACGACAACGCGGGCGGGTACGGACGATAGTCGCAAGATGCGCTCTCCCTGAACGTGCCACCAGGCGTGGGTGTCTGAGCGGCGGCAGTATAAAGGCTCGGCACCGCCGCGGCAACCAAACTCCGTAAAAAACCCGTGTTTTTTAGGCAAAACGGGGATATCGCTGCATTCCGTCAAATTCATCGAAGGATACCGATTGTGCAGATCCACAGATTTCCGCATATGCGATCTATCGCACAGACTCGCGCACCGGCATCGGCTAAAGTTTCGAGCCTTAAATCCGCTACGAATAAAGACTGCCGGCACCATTCACTTATAGGCAATGACCTCTGACATGATTGAAATAACCCGCGCTGCATTGGAACAAGCCATCGCTGAGGATCAGTTCCTGATCCAGTATCAGCCGAAGATGTCGCGACCGACGGGTTACGTCGATTGGGTCACGACCGAGGCGGAAGCTTTGATTCGCTGGCTACATCCGGAACACGGACGGCTGGCGCCGATGGATTTCCTGCCACAGGCAGTCAGCACCGGGATGATGCCGGCGATTGCAGAATACGTTCTGCGCAATACCCTGCGGCAACTGACAGCGTGGCGTAAGAATGGCCTGCAGTTAAATGGTTGTGTCAATCTCGACTCATCGCTACTGGTCGAGACGGCCGTTGCCGACCACTACGAGAACATCGTTGCTGAATACGGTCTGCCGTGCGACGCCATCACCTTCGAAGTGGCACAGAGCGGGATCGCTGGCACAGAGGACCAGTTCAGCGAGACGATCAGCGCACTGCGTCGCAAAGGCTTTCGGATGTCCCTGGATGATTTCGGCGCAGCACGAGAAGCACTCAGCGCATTCGCGAAACTCGATTTCGACGAGATCAAGATTCACGCCAACCTGCTGACTCAGGCACGCGATAACATCGTCACGCGGCATGCGCTTGCAGCCGTGACCGGAATGGCCCACGCGCTCGGCGCGACCGTATGTGCGGAAGGCGTAGAAGATCAAGCCACTTTTGAGTTTCTGAAAGAAATCAGCTGCGACAAAATGCAGGGGTTTTTCATCTCCGAGGCGGTGATGCCTGAGATTATCCAGCGTTGCTATCCAGCGGTGGATCTGGCGAACGCCGCAGATCTCGAGGCGCCGACAGCTGAAGCCGGCTAGCGTGTGCCGGCGGGCTCGTCCGAGCTAGCCAATCTTCTCGAGGATCCCGTCGAGCTCATCGAGACTCGCATAGCTGATCACCAAACTGCCCTTACCGCCGCTATCGCGGACAACGACTGGCGCACCGAGTTTGTCGGCGAGGTCAGATTCAAGCCGCGCAATATTCGGGTCTTTCTTGGCCGGTTTCGGTTTGCGCGCTGATTGGCCACCGCTCGCAGCCCGAACCCGTTTTTCGACTTCCCGCACTGACAAACGTTGCTGCACTGCCTCCGCAGCGAGCGCAGACTGTTGTTTGCCGGGCCCCAGTGTCAACAGCGCGCGAGCGTGCCCCATATCGAGCGCGCGCTCTGCAAGTAACTCCTGCACATCGTCGCCCAACTCGAGTAGTCGCAGCAGATTCGAGACAGATGCACGAGAACGACCCACCGCGTCGGCGGCCTCCTGATGTGTCAGCTCGAACTCGCGGATCAGTCGCTCCAGCGCTTTCGACTCTTCCAGCGGATTCAGGTCCTCGCGCTGAATATTCTCGATCAGCGCCATTGCGACAGCCGCATTGTCATCGACGTCGTGGACTACGACTGGCACCTCGGATAGCCCCGCTAACTGGGCGGCCCGCCAGCGTCGCTCGCCTGCGATGATTTCAAAGCGTTGTTCATCGCCTTTGCCAGCCACCGGGCGAACGGCGATCGGCTGCACAATACCCTGGGCCTTGATCGAGGCGGCGAGCTCGTCCAGAGAATCCTGGCGCATGTCGACACGCGGCTGGTAGCGACCGCGCTGCATCAGATCAACGGGCAGTTGCCGCAGTCCACCACCCTCTGTGGTCGGTGTTTGCGACGTTTCAACTGCCGCTTGTTGCGTTTTGGCTGCGTCACCGAGCAACGCGCCCAATCCGCGGCCGAGACTCTTGCGCTTATTCACCATCATCTGTTCCTAGTTATCGGTCAGGAAACGGTTTCCTGCCGTGCGGCATCCAACGCTTCCTCGCGGCGGATGATCTCGCCCGCCAATGCGAGGTAGGCGAGTGCACCACGTGAATGCCGATCATGCAACAAGACCGGTCGACCAAAACTTGGGGCCTCAGCCAGCCGCACATTGCGTGGAATGATTGTCCGGTACACCTTCTCGCCAAAATGTTCATGCAACTGGGCCGAGACATCATTAGCCAGATTGTTGCGCGGATCGAACATCGTGCGCAGGAGTCCGTAGATCTCCAGGTGTTCGTTGACGCTGCCGCGCACTTGATCGATTGTGGTCAGCAACGCGGTCAGCCCCTCCAGCGCATAGTACTCACACTGCATCGGGATCAATACACCGTCAGCGGCGGTCAGGGCGTTGACCGTCAGCATGTTAATCGAAGGCGGACAATCGATCAGTACGAAATCGTACAAACCCAACACCGGCTGCAACGCCTTGCGCAGGCGCATCTCGCGACCGATCTCCTGCAACAGCTGAACCTCAGCCAGCGTCAAGTCATCATTGCCCGGCAGGACCGCGAAATCGCTATCCGGCGCCGCAACGATCGCGTCGGCAGCACTGCAGTCACCCAACAGAACATCACACGCGGTGCGCTCCAGGTTCATTTTATCGATGCCAGATCCCATCGTCGCATTGCCCTGGGGGTCGATGTCGACCAGCAGGACACGCCGTTGGGTAGCCGCCAGCGACGCAGCAAGATTGACGCTCGTCGTGGTCTTACCCACACCGCCTTTCTGATTTGCTACCGCAATCACTCTGGTCATGTCATTCTCTGTCCGTCGTCGGCGGGCATTGGGCGATGACGCCGCAATGCGATCAGATGCCGTTCCTCATTTAATAAGGGTACCACTAGTGGATGGTTTTCAACCGACCACTGTTGCTCGCTACTGTCAAATGTCTCGGTGTCGGAGCGGCCCTTCATCGCCAGCAGCACACCATCCCCGGCCAGCAGATGCTGCGTCATTGCCGCAAAGCGATCCAGCGCCGTGAATGCGCGGCAGACCACGGTATCGAAAGCCCGCTCAGAGACGAAAGACTCGGCACGTGCATGAACGGTCTCTACATTATGTATACCGAGCGTCAGCACCACATGATCGATAAAACGTAGTTTTTTGGCATTGCTGTCCAGCAATACCCAATCGCGATCGGGCTGGATCATGGCCAACGGCAAACCCGGAAATCCGGCGCCCGTACCGACATCCAACGCCCTTGTGCCCTGCAAAAACGGCGCGATCGACAAGCTATCGAGCAAATGCTTGCTCACCATCTCATGTTGGCCAAGTGGTCGCGGGCTTATAACCTGACAGCGATTACCGACCAACATGAGATGGTGAGCAAGCATTTGCTCGATAGCTTGTCGATCGCGCCGTTTTTGCAG
>JBCAZB010000238.1:0-4792 GCA_038533315.1 Pseudomonadota bacterium
AGCCTCGATCTGGAACTAGGCAAAAGCTATTTGCCCGAGTTCCCAACACCCGACAACTTGAGCGCTGAGGACTTCCTGCGGCAACAGGCAGCTGCTGGCCTGTTGCAGAAGCAGGCGGATGGCGCCGATGGCGACAGCGAACAGGAAACCTATGAGGTTCGGCTCGAGCGAGAGCTTAATACCATCTGCGAGATGGGGTTCGCTGGCTACTTTTTGATTGTTGCTGATTTTATTCGCTGGGCACGAGAGAACGATGTGCCGGTGGGTCCTGGACGAGGCTCGGGAGCCGGCTCGCTGGTGGCTTACACGCTCGGTATCACCGATATCGATCCGATGGAGCACGATCTGCTGTTCGAACGATTCCTCAATCCGGAGCGGGTGTCGATGCCCGATTTCGATGTCGACTTTTGTATGGATGGTCGCGATCGCGTGATTGCCTACGTCGCCGAGCACTACGGTCGTCATCGCGTGTCACAAATCATCACCTACGGCACGATGGCCGCCAAGGCGGTAGTGCGTGACGCGGGTCGGGTGCTCGAGTTTCCGTATGGGTTTGTAGACCGTATCGCGAAACTGATCCCGTTCGAGGTCGGTATGACCCTCGAAAAGGCGATGAAGGATGAGCCGGAGTTGCAGTCGCTGTATGAGGAAGACGGTGATGTCCGGAGCTTGCTCGATCTTGCGCTGTCGTTGGAAGGCTGCGTGCGTAATGCGGGTAAGCACGCGGGGGGCGTCGTGATTGCGCCAACCGAGCTTACCGATTTTACGCCGCTGTATTGCGAGGAGGGCGGCGGTAATCTCGTTACTCAATTCGACAAGGACGACGTTGAAGCGGCGGGTCTGGTCAAATTCGATTTTCTTGGACTGCGTACGCTGACAATCATCGATCGCGCGCTAAAAGATGTGAATCGTCTACGCGAAGCAGACGGCGAGGCGCCGCTCGATTTGAATGCCTTACCGATGGATGATGCGGCAACCTTCGCGTTGTTGCAGCGCTGCCAGACGACGGCGGTATTCCAGCTCGAGTCGCACGGCATGAAGGACCTGATCAAGCGACTGAAGCCGGATAGCTTCGGCGACATGGTGGCTCTGGTAGCGTTGTTTCGTCCTGGTCCACTGCAATCGGGCATGGTCGACGACTTCATCATGCGCAAGCATGGCCAAACCGGTGGCGAAATCGACTATTTGCACCCCGATCTCAAACCTGTCCTTGAATCCACATATGGCGTGATTTTGTATCAGGAGCAGGTCATGCAGATCGCGCAGGTGCTCGCCGGCTATACGCTGGGTGGTGCAGATCTCCTGCGCCGGGCGATGGGCAAGAAGAAGCCGGAGGAGATGGCCAAGCAACGCACGATTTTCGTCGAGGGTTGCGTGCAGCGCGACGTCGATCGAGCGCAGGCGGAGCACATTTTCGACCTGATGGAGAAGTTCGCAGGTTACGGGTTCAATAAATCGCATTCGGCCGCTTACGCCGTGTTGTCGTATCAGACAGCTTGGCTAAAAGCGCACTACCCATCGCAGTTTATGGCCGCGGTCATGTCGTCGGACATGGACAACACCGACAAGCTCGTCGGCCTTAAGGATGATTGTCGCGAGTTGGGCCTGAGCCTATTGCCGCCAGATGTAAACCGCTCTGGTTGCTTTTTCTCTGCCGAGTCGGAAAGTGAGATACGTTATGGTCTCGGGGCCATCAAAGGTGTGGGACGCGCTGCGATCGACAGCATTATCGACTGCCGTGAGCAGGACGGCGCCTACACTGATCTCGCAGAGTTCTGTCGTCGCGCCGACCTCGCGAAACTGAATCGTCGTATGCTCGAATCGCTGATTAAAAGCGGGGCGATGGATGGCATTGGTGTCAACCGCCGCAGCCTGTCAGAACAGTTGGGCGATGCACTCAAAAGCGCTGAACAATCAGCGAGAGCCGCCGCGGCTGGGCAGAATGATTTGTTCGGGATGCCAGGCGACAGTGCCGAGCCTGACATTGCGGCCGATCCGATCAGTGTTCGGGAGTGGAATGAGCAAGACCGATTACGCGCCGAGAAGGAGGCGCTCGGCTTGTATTTATCTGGCCATCCGTTCGCTAGCTATCGAAAGATGGCACGTAAGCTCACCAATGGTTCTCTGGCCGATATCAACTCGATCAAGCCGCCGCCGCAAGCGGAAGCGGGGCATGGCTTTGCACAACCTCGTCGGCAGGCGACCGTGGCGGGCCTGCTGTTCGACATTCGCAAGCGTGGCAACCGCACCACACTGACACTCGATGATGACACCGGCCGCGTGGAGGTACAGTTGTATGCGGAGGTCGCGGACAGCGTGCGTCATTTATTGGTAAAAGATGCCATTGTCGTGGCGGCTGGTGCACTGCGATGGGACAGTTTCATGAACGGCTGGTCGGTGACTGCGAAAACGCTCCGCGATATCGACCACGTGATCGAAGAGCGGGCGACATCGATGGCGGTTGAGGTCACGAAACCGGAAGACGATGCCAGTGCGACGCTATTGGTAAGGCAGTTACAAGATTTGCTGCGTCCCTACCGTGGCGGTGGCTGCGATATCGAGATTCGCTATCGCATCGACGATCACATTGCGCGCATCGCACTCGGAGAGCTCTGGCGCATCCGTGTCACACGGTCATTGATGGACGATCTGGCGCGGCTGGTGGGACGGCGCAATATTCATCTCGGCTTCATGGTGGAGCGTTAGTGGGCGCCCGCTTGGTCTATGCCGACCAGATTGCCTATGTTAGATTTGCGCCAGTGGCGTAGTGGAACGATAGTATGGATTTGAAATTCCTCGAGTTTGAACAACCGATTGCCGAGCTTGAAGCCAAGATCGACGGGCTGCGCTATGTCGGTGACGATTCCGCCGTCAATATTGCCGAGGAAATCGAACGCCTCACAAAGAAAAGCGAAACGCTGACGCGCTCGATTTTCTCCAATCTGGATGCGTGGCAAGTCGCGCAGGTCGCGCGCCATCCGATGCGGCCGTATACGCTCGACTACATCAACGCCATCTTTGAGGACTTCCAGGAGCTGCATGGCGATCGCATGTACGCCGACGATCACGCGATCATCGGTGGCACTTGTCGTTTGCAGGGCATGCCGGTGATGGTCATTGGCCATCAGAAGGGGCGCGATACCAAAGAACGTGTGCGTCGCAACTATGGCATGCCGCGTCCCGAGGGTTACCGAAAGGCGCAGCGATTGATGCGACTGGCCGAAAAATTTTCCATGCCGATCGTGACGCTGATCGATACGCCAGGCGCGTATCCGGGCATCGGCGCGGAAGAACGAGGCCAATCGGAAGCGATTGCGCGTAGCCTATTGATCATGTCGCGACTGGAAGTGCCGATCGTCAGCGTCGTCATCGGCGAAGGTGGCTCTGGTGGTGCGCTCGCTATTGGTGTGGCGGATCGATTGCTCATGCTGCAATACGCTGTCTATTCGGTGATCTCGCCGGAAGGCTGTGCTTCGATTCTGTGGAAAAGCGCTGAGAAAGCGGCGGATGCCGCCGCTGCGATGCGGATTACCGCCGACGCCTTGCAAGGGTTTGGGTTGGTTGATGAGGTCGTCAGTGAGCCACTGGGCGGTGCCCATCGCAATGCCGGCGCCATGTCGGAGGCGCTACAGAATGCGCTGTTGGCACATATTGGCGAATTGAAAGCCCTATCTCCGGAAGAGCTGATTGCCGCTCGACGAGAAAAAATCGCGGCGTTTGGCGATTTCCGAACCGACTAAGCTGGCCGCAGAGGCCGTGTGAACAAAGACGTTGCCAACATCATTCGGGTGATCCGTAATGAGTTCGAGCAACGTCGTAGCGAGCGCATTACGGTGGCGTTTAGCGGCGGGCGAGATTCTTCTGTCTTATTGCACTTGCTCGCAAGACACAGCGACCTGCCTGTCGATGCCTGCTACGTAGCGCACGGCCTGCAGGATTCCGTAACCGCATCTGCATGGCTGCAGCACTTGCAGCAATTCTGTGCGGGGCTCGATGTTGCTCTGACGACGCTAACCGTCACGTCGCTCCAGGAGGGTGGCAACACCGAAGCACGGGCTAGAGCGGCGCGCTACGAGGCGTTGAGCTCACTGCCGGGCCGCCGACTCCTGCTGCTGGCCCAGCATCAGGACGATCAGGCAGAAACCGTATTGCTGCAGTTGCTGCGCGGCAGCGGCCCAGCCGGTTTGTCCGGTATGCCGCGTGCATTTTCGCTAGGCTCGCACGGTGCGCTACGCCCGTTACTGCGACACGACCGGGCCTGGATCGAGAGTTATGCCACAACTTATGATGTCGCGCATTTCGAAGATCCGAGCAATGCTGACCAGAGCATCGATCGCAACTACCTTCGCCACACCGTTATGCCGATGTTGCAGGAGCGTTGGCCGGGTATGTCACGTACGGTTTCTCGCGCCGCAGACTGGCAACAGCAGAGCCAACGAGTGTTGGATCAAACGGCCGCTAGAGATGCGCGGCATGTGTTGCTGACAGCAGATCGCTGTTCCGTGTCGCGACTTCGCCAATTGCCTACGGAGCGGCAGCGGAATGTGCTCCGCTTTGTAGTGCGCTGGCTCGCAATGTCACCGGTGCCAGCGAGCCGTCTCGAGTCGGTGCTTGGGCTTATTGAGCAAAAGGCAGGGCGTGGCGAGGTCGCGTGGGAAGAGGTTCGCGTGCGCCGCTATCGTGATGGACTGTACTTGCTGCGTGAGCGGCCAGCTCCCCCTGACGCGTTTGTTCGTGATATTCGCCTCCAGGAATGGGTCGAACTGCCGGGAGATCTGGGGCGCTATCGCGT
>JBCAZB010000239.1:0-4792 GCA_038533315.1 Pseudomonadota bacterium
CTGCCCCTTCCAGGCTGACATTCAGCAAAGCCTGTGCTTCAACGGCGAACTCCATTGGCAGCTCGCGGAATACATCTTTGCAAAAACCATTAACGATCAGGTTGACGGCATCTTCTTCGCCGATGCCGCGCTGGCGACAATAGAACAGCTGGTCCTCGCCGATTTTCGAGGTCGTTGCCTCGTGTTCCACCTTGGCGGAAGCGTTCTTCACTTCCATGTAAGGGAACGTATGGGCGCCGCATTCCTTGCCGATCAACAGGGAGTCGCACTGTGTGTAATTTCGTGCGCCCTTTGCCTGCGGCATGATCTTGACGAGCCCGCGATAAGCATTCTGCGCTTTGCCTGCGGAAATACCTTTGGAGACAATTGTGCTGCGCGTATTTTTGCCGATATGGATCATCTTGGTGCCTGTGTCCGCCTGTTGGTAGTTATTGGTCACAGCGACAGAGTAGAACTCACCAACGGAGTTGTCGCCACGCAGCACGCAGCTCGGATACTTCCAGGTGATCGCAGAGCCGGTCTCAACCTGCGTCCAGGAGATCTTTGAGTTCTTGCCGCGACAATCGCCCCGCTTGGTCACAAAATTGTAGATACCACCTTTGCCGTCTTCGTCGCCCGGATACCAGTTTTGTACGGTCGAATACTTGATCTCGGCGTCATCGAGTACGACCAGTTCCACAACAGCTGCGTGCAATTGATTCTCGTCGCGCATTGGGGCGGTGCAACCCTCTAGGTAACTCACGTGGCTGCCTTCTTCGGCAACGATCAATGTTCGCTCGAATTGGCCGGTGTTCATCTCGTTGATGCGGAAGTATGTCGAGAGCTCCATCGGGCAGCGTACGCCTTTCGGGATGAATACGAATGATCCATCGCTGAACACGGCCGAATTCAACGCAGCGAAATAGTTGTCGCGCTGCGGTACGACCGAGCCCAAATACTGTTTGATCAGTTCTGGATGATCCTGCACGGCTTCAGAGAACGAGCAAAAGATCACGCCGGCCTCCAACAATTTGTCGCGGAAGGTGGTCGTCACTGACACGCTGTCGAAGACTGCGTCCACGGCGACGCCTGCGAGACGCGCTCGCTCGTGCAGCGGAATACCGAGCTTGTCATAGGTTTCCAGCAGCTTTGGGTCGACCTCATCGAGACTCTGCGGTTTGTCGCTGTCTTTCTTCGGCGCCGAAAAATACGAGATCGCGTTGTAATCGATCGGCGGGAAATGCACGTGGGCCCATTCCGGCGGCGTCATCTCCTGCCACAGGCGGAACGCCTTCAGTCGCCATTCAAGCATGAACTCCGGTTCGTTCTTGCGCGCGGAGATCGCTCGGACGACGGATTCATCCAGGCCCGGCGGGAAGGTGTCTGATTCGATGTCGGTAACGAAACCGTGTTTGTATTTTTTATCGACGAAATCTTGTACGTCGTTGGCGGAAGAGCTCATAGTTTTAGATTGCCTTCGATGGCGGTATTGGCACCTTTGCGCGCCGCTTTAAGGCTTTGCAAAGGCATTAACGGAAAGGTAGTCGGAATGTTGCGGTTGTTGCACAGGTCTTCAAGCGATATGTCGTCCAGTGCATTACGAATTGCGGTGTTGATTCGTTGCCAGGCCGAACCGAGATTACAGACATCGGCCAAATCGCAAGCGGTGTCGTCCGAAGAACATTCGGTAATGGCGACGGGGCCCTCAAGCGCATCGATGATTGCCGCTGCCGAAATATCGCTAGCTGCTCGAGCCAGACGATAGCCGCCGGCACTGCCGCGGCGCGCCTCGACGAGTTTCGCGCGCGCGAGCAGCTTCAATATCTTGCTGACCGTGGCGAGCCCGAGTCCGGTGCGCTCCGCGATTTCTGAGGCGCTTTCGAGCGTCGTCGAGCCGGCGTGTAGCTCGGCTAATACCAGAGTCGCGTAGTCCGTCATTTTGCTGAGTCTGAGCATATTGCGCTCCGCCTGCGATCAATTGGTACCATTTTAGTACTGTTTGGCAGGTGACGCCATACGCATGACGAAAACTCCCTGTAACGAGATGGCTGTTGTTATAATGTTGCTAGACGAATTGAGCGCGTATCACTGTACAGGCTGTCCCCGCTTAGCGGGTCGGTCGAGGTGTCGCTAAAAAGCAACACTAGTAATGAGCGCAGTCGGGACACGGCTTGGCGGAAATTTCGGGGCTATGCACAAAGATCATATCGTTGAAATTGAGGACCTGTACTACGCGCGCGGGGATCGACCGATCTTCAGTGGTCTGAACCTCAATATTCGCCGTGGCGAAGTCACTGCGATCATGGGGCCCAGTGGCACCGGCAAGACGACGTTGCTGCGGCTGATTACGGGTCAGTTGTTGCCAGATCGCGGCCGTATTCGTGTCGACGGGCAGTGGCTGTCGTCGCTGAATCGCACAGGCTTGTACAAGCTGCGCAGAAAGATCGGCATGCTGTTCCAGAACGGCGCCTTGCTGACCGACCTCGATGTCTTTGAAAACGTCGCATTTCCGCTGCGTGAGCACTTCGATTTGCCAGAGCGGCTTATCCGTCACATCGTGCTGACCAAGCTACATGCGGTCGGCTTGCGTGGTGCGATCGGCATGCAACCGGCAGAGTTGTCTGGCGGCATGGCCCGTCGCGTGGCGCTGGCGCGCGCGATGGCGACCGACCCGGAAGTGCTGATCTACGATGAGCCGTTCGTCGGATTGGACCCGATATCGATGGGTGTCATTGTGCGGCTTGTGCGTCGTATGAACGATGCGTTGGGCATTTCTTCTATCGTCGTCAGCCATGACGTGCAGGAGATCAGTTCGGTAGCCGACAGCAGTTATTTGATCTCGGAAGGCAAGGTGGCTGCTTCGGGCAGCCCGGACGAGCTGAGCAACGCTCAGTCCGAACTCGTGCGTCAGTTTATGCATGGCATGGCGGACGGCCCGGTGCCATTTCATTTTCCTGCGCCAGATTACGCAAGCCAACTGCTCGGTTCCTCAAGCGCGCCGGGTAAGCAGAGTGAGCCGGAGAACGAGCAGTGATACGCGACATTATCGGGGCACTGGTTGGCTTTTTGCGGACGTTTGGTGCGTTCCAGCTGTTTTTTATGCGGCTATTGGCGGAGTCGCCGCGCGCGCTGATGCGGCCGCGACTGATCGTCTATCAGATTTTCAATGCAGGTGGTTTGTCCCTGGTGCTGATCATGACCTGCGGCTTTTTTGTCGGCGCCGTCGTTGGTCTGCAAGGGCATAGCAATCTCGCGCGCTTTGGCACAGAAGACATCCTGGGCCTGTTTGCCGCTATGTCGTTAATCAAAGAGCTCGGCCCCGTGATTACAGCCTTGCTGTTTGCAGGCCGAGCGGGTACCGCGTTGGCCTCCGAGATAGGCCTGATGCGCACCACCGACCAGTTGTCTGCCATGGAAATGATGGCGGTCGATCCGGTCAGTCGAGTCGCCGTGCCGCGTTTTCTGGGCGGCGCATTTTCGATGCCGCTGCTGGTCGCGATTTTCTCGAGCATCGGCATCCTCGGCGCCTGGTGTGTTGGTGTGCCGCTGATGGGCGTGGATAACGGTGCGTTCTGGACACAAATGCAGGACGGCGTTGCACGCGCCGATGTGGTTGAGGGCATTATCAAAAGTATTGTCTTCGGTCTTGCGGCAAGCCTGGTGGCGGTGTGGGAAGGCTACAATGCGATCCCGACTGCGGAGGGCGTGGGGCGCGCAACGACACGGACGGTGGTGATCACCGCGGTGGTCGTCTTGGTATTCGATTTCATGATTACAGCTGTGGCAATCAGCTGAGGGATGAAGAGCTATGCAACAGACAAGAGCGGTTGAAATAGGTACCGGTGCATTCGTGGCGCTGGGTTTCGCGGCGCTGTTTTTCCTAACGACGCAGACCACCAATATCCAGAGCTTCGATGATGGTTACTACGATGTAACGGCTCGCTTCGAAAACATCGGTGGGCTGAAGCCACGTTCGCCCGTGAATATGGCGGGCGTCCGTATCGGTCGGGTCGAGTCGATCGAGTTCGATCCGGTGCAGCTGGACGCCGTCGTGGTGCTGCGGATCGACGCAAACTATGATCAGCTACCGGACGATACCGACGCGAGTATTTTGACCTCCGGGCTACTTGGGTCGCAGTACGTAGGCTTGCAAGCGGGCGGTTCCGACATATATCTGGAGGATGGCAGCGAGTTGTTGTTTACACAATCCGCGATCGTGCTCGAAAACCTGATCGGCAAGTTTCTGGTGAACTCCGGCGACGAATAGCGGTCTGTTGAGTGCATAATCTGACTTAAAACGGTATTTTGGTATGTTTCGTAAATTCTTGTTTTTATTCGCAATCGCGTTCGCTTTCTCGACGCAGCCTAGTTTTGCTCAAGAGGCTACGCCGGACGCTGTGATCACCGGTGCGCTCGACGCAGTGAAGACCGGCCTCTCGGGACAGCGCGAGGCGCTCGAGGCTGACGAAGCCAAGTTGGTCGAGTTCGTTGATAGCTTGCTCGCGCCACGGTTCGACCGTAACTACGCGGGTCGTCTGGTGCTGGCACGCCATTGGCGAGGGGCTTCAAAAGATCAAAAACGCCGGTTCATCGACGGCTTTTACCAGGCGATGCTCAAGCGCTACGCGACCGGTGTGTTGGAGTTCCAGGAGGATCGCATCGAGATCCTGCCGAGTCGCGGCGAGCAAAAGGGCAACCGCGCCACCGTGCGCACGAATGTGACGCTCGATAGCGGCGAATCGGTTCCCGTTAATTACGGACTGGTCAACCGTGGCGACGCCGGGTGGAAGGTCTACGACGTCACCATCGAGGG
>JBCAZB010000240.1:0-4783 GCA_038533315.1 Pseudomonadota bacterium
GTTCTTCCTGACGCACGCCCTCTGCGCCTATCGCTGCCGCGAGTTCGTCATCGAAACCGGCAATCGTCATTTTTTCGTCAAACATGGCAGTAAATCCCGGCGCTAGCGCCTTGCTGGAGACCAAATGAGTCGTGGCTACAAGGGCCTAATTGTACCTGAGGGGCGCCAACCGCGCAGTACGGCGATCAGGGCTTGTCCAAGCAACTCCGCGCTGTGTGCGACCGGTGCATGATGGCTGCGTCGCCTGTCCGCACGCGGTAGACTAGCGCGCTGACTCAATGCTGCGTTTAGAAGGACTCACCGCATGGCACAGTACATCTACACAATGAACCGGGTTTCCAAGCTGGTACCACCCAAACGTCACATCTTGCGTGACATTTCATTGTCGTTTTTCCCGGGCGCAAAAATTGGCGTCCTCGGGCTGAATGGTTCTGGTAAATCCAGTCTTCTGCGCATCATGGCGGGCATCGACAAGGAGTTCGACGGCGAGGCGCGACCGCAACCGGGCATCAATATCGGCTATCTCCCGCAGGAGCCTGAGCTCGACGAATCACTCGATGTGCGGGGTAACGTTGAGCAAGGCGTCGGAGAAATGAAAAGCCTGCTCGATCGCTTCAACGAAATCAGCATGAAATTCGCTGAGCCCATGAGCGACGACGAAATGACCGCATTACTTGAGGAACAGGGCAAGCTGCAAGATGCGATCGATACAGGCGGCGGCTGGGAACTCGAGCGTACGCTGGATATCGCGGCCGATGCACTGCGCTTGCCGCCTTGGGATGCGGACGTCAGCAAGCTGTCAGGTGGTGAGCGTCGCCGTGTCGCATTGTGTCGATTACTGCTATCTAAACCAGACATGTTGCTGCTCGATGAGCCTACCAACCATCTGGATGCCGAATCGGTGTTGTGGCTCGAGCGATTCCTGGAAGAATATCCCGGCACCGTCATCGCGGTCACTCACGATCGCTACTTCCTCGATAACGTCGCAGGCTGGATCCTCGAACTCGATCGCGGTCACGGCATCCCTTGGGAGGGCAACTACAGCTCTTGGCTCGAACAAAAACAAGCACGTCTCGAGATTGAAGAGCGCAGCGAGCAGGCTCGTCAAAAGGCCATGCAACAAGAACTCGAATGGGTACGCAGCAATCCGAAGGGGCGCCAGGCAAAAGCCAAAGCGCGTTTGCGTCGCTTCGAAGAGCTGTCGTCCTCCGATTATCAGAAACGCAACGAGACTAACGAGATCTATATCCCGCCGGGTCCCCGGCTCGGCGACGTGGTCATCGAAGCGGAATCTGTCCGTAAAGCGTTTGGTGAGAAGTTATTGGTTGAAGACCTGTCATTCCAGCTGCCTCCCGGCGGCATTGTTGGCGTGATCGGGCCGAACGGTGCTGGTAAGACCACGCTGTTCCGAATGATCACCGGACAGGACACGCCAGATGGTGGTGCTATCCGGCTCGGCAAGAGTGTTGTCGCGGCCTACGTGGACCAATCTCGCCAGTCTCTCGACGACGACAAAACGGTCTGGGAGGAAATCTCGGAAGGCCAGGACAACATCGTCATCGGCAACTACGAGGTCAGCTCACGCGCGTATGTCGGTCGATTCAATTTTCGCGGCGCAGAACAACAGAAAAAGATCGGACTGTTGTCGGGCGGCGAGCGCAATCGTGTCCATCTTGCCAAAGTGCTCCGTGCCGGCGGCAACCTGTTGTTGTTGGATGAGCCCACCAACGATCTCGATGTCGAGACACTACGAGCATTGGAAAACGCGTTGCTCGAGTTTCCAGGGTCGGCCGTAGTGATCTCGCATGATCGCTGGTTCCTCGATCGCATTGCGACTCACATTCTCGCTTTTGAAGGCGACAGCAACGTCGAGTTCTTTGCCGGCAACTTCGCAGACTATGTCGAAGACCGCCGTCGCAGACTTGGCGATGATGCGGTCAACCCCAGTCGTATCCGCTACAAACGGTTGTCGGACTAAACGGCAGAAGCAGCGATATGCAACTGCGCGCCTACGACGATCTCAGCGAATGCCTGCAAGCGGCTGTATCTCGTCGTTGCCCACACTGCGACGTGTTCGCGCAAATGCATATCCAACACTTGCCGTCATGGGAGCAGCTGCAGGCGAACAAGCCGGCACGCATCGCTGTTATCGTGCAATGCGATGCCTGTCGGCTGCCGGTGTTTCTCAGCAGCGGCCATGTCCGCTACGAAGCCTCATTGATCACACTCGACGGACCACTCGAGTCGGTCATCAAACCAAAGGATGCATTCGCGATACGTCTGTTGCCACCCGCTGTGCAGTCACTGACGGAAGAGCTATTCGCAAGTCATCGACAAGAACAATGGCATGCGCTAGCACTTCTGAGCAATACGCTGATTCACGCCTGTGATCGCGCCCTCGGCGGTCAGCAACGACTGGCGTTATTCAATACGGTCACTGACAGCGCCGCATTGATCGACATCGACGAGACCAATCTCCGACTATGCCGGCATATCCTGTTCGACTTGGAAAC
Organism: Pseudomonadota bacterium; assembly: GCA_038533315.1. GTDB lineage: Bacteria > Pseudomonadota > Gammaproteobacteria > Steroidobacterales > Woeseiaceae > CALBPI01. The sequence continues at coordinate 2,514 of JBCAZB010000240.1, forward strand.
GGGCGACACCCCACCGCCGTTGCTGGATGCTCAGGCCGCCCTGTTGATTGCATTGGTCAAAGACCTGCTTTACCAGCATTTTGTGCGTCCGGCCGAACTGAAGACAACAGCACGAAACGCGTAACAGGTTAACCCAGCGCAACGCGCGCATTGCGGAATAAACGCAACCAGGGGCCGTCGTCAGTGGTCCATGCTGACGGATGCCAACTGTGTTGCACCGTGCGAATAATGCGTTCCGGGTGCGGCATGCTAATCAACACACGGCCATCTTCATTGGTCAATGCCGCGATTGCGGCAGTCGATCCATTCGGATTCTCGGGGTAGTGCGCGGTCGGCTTCCCGCGGTCATCGATAAAGCGTGTGGCAACCAGCTCAAGCTGCTCTGACTGCTCAAGCGAACCGCGTCCAGAAAAATCGGCTCGCCCCTCTCCGTGTGACGTGACTATCGGCATCCGCGAACCCGCCATGCCAGCAAGCCACGGCGAACGCCCTGTCACGACCTCGACCATGCTCAGACGCGCTTCGAACTGCGCGGATCGGTTCGCGACAAAAGCAGGCCAAGCTGCGGCACCCGGTATGATTTCCTGCAACTGAGATAACATCTGACAGCCGTTACACACGCCGAGCGTCAGCGAGTCTGGCTGCGCAAAAAATCGCTCAAATTGATCCCTTAGCAAAGGGTTCATCAATATCGACTGGGCCCAGCCACCGCCGGCGCCAAGCACGTCACCGTACGAAAAGCCGCCGCAAGCGGCGAGCACCTGGAATGTGTCAAGTGATAGACGACCGGCAATCAAGTCGCTCATGTGCACATCCTGTGCGTCGAACCCAGCAGCAAGAAATGCCGCCGCCATTTCCTGCTGACTATTCACGCCTTGTTCGCGCAGAATCGCCACCTTAGGCGCCGTACCACGATGGATCATCGGCGCCGCGATATCCGCTTGCCGGTCAAAGCTCAGTTCGGCGAAGAGCCCCCTATCGTCGGCGCGCGCGATATTCTCGTAGGCTTCTGCGGCAGTCACCGGATTGTCGCGTTCGGCCTGCATACGAAAGCTCGTTTGCGACCAGCAGAGCTGCAAGTCGATACGCGACTCATCGAGCACGATGCGCTCGCCGCGTTGGATAGTCAGACGCTCGGCCGACTGTAAGCCGCCAAGCCAAATCAGGCGTTCTGCCAGACCTGCGTCTGCGAACGCTTGTGTGACTGCTTCGATGTCGCCGTCGGCAACCTGTAACACAGCGCCAGGCGCCTCGCTGAAGAGCCAGGCAGTGTCGGCGTGCGAATCCTGCGGCAAATTAACACTTATGCCCAGGCGAGACGCAAACAGCATCTCGGCCAACGTAGTGAACAGACCACCATCAGAACGATCGTGATAGGCCAACACGGCACCACGAGCACGCAGGCCGATAAACGCCTGTACAAATCGACGTAAATCGTCGGCGTCCGACAAATCTGCGGGTTCGCCACCTTGCTGTTGGTAGGTCTGTGCCAACGCCGACCTGCCAACCGCATCAGTCGATGCGCCGAGATCGACGAACACAAGCTGGCTATCCGCGACGTCGGCAAGTTCGGGAGTCAGTGTGCGGCGCGCATCCTGCACCGGAGCGAACGCGGTGACAATCAACGAAACGGGTGACGTGACACGTCGATTGGTCTCATCATCCTGCCAGCGCGTTTGCATCGACAACGAATCCTTGCCGACCGGAACCGCGATACCGAGAGCGGGACACAGGCGCATGCCTACTTCTTCGACAGCGGCAAACAGGGCAGCATCCTGTCCATCCGCGCCTGCAGCGGCCATCCAGTTCGCCGACAACTTGATATCGGAGATCGATTGGATATCGGCAGCAATGATATTCAGGACCGCCTCTGCGACCGCCAGACGTGCGGCAGCGACAGGGGCTTCGCAGGCGACGGGCGTGCGCTCACCCATCGCCATCGCCTCACCCACAAAACCCTGATGCGATGTCAGCGTGACGGCGACGTCACTCACCGGCACCTGCCAGGGCCCGACCAACTGATCGCGCGACGACAGACCGCCGACGGTGCGATCGGCGATGTGAATCAAGAAGTCTTTCGCGGCAACCGCGGGAATCGCCAACACGCGACGCCATGCGTCGATCAGTGTTAGGTCTGCCGGATCGAATGACGACGGCGTCGGCTGTTTTGTGGCCACGACGCGATGCATGCGCGGCGCTTTGCCGAGCAGGACCGGCATCGGCATGTCGACCGGATCCGCATCCGCCCATGCATCGGTGAGCTTCAGCTG
>JBCAZB010000241.1:0-4773 GCA_038533315.1 Pseudomonadota bacterium
GCTCGGCTATGAAGACGCGCGCTACACACTCGGTGTCGAGCAGATGATGCAGCGTTACTATCGCACTGTGATGCAGTTGTCGCGACTGAATGAGATGCTGCTGCAGCTGTTCGAGGAGGATATTCTGCTGGAAAAGGATAGCGAGCCCGAGGATCTAGGCGGCCCCTTCCTGAGCCGTAATGGCTACCTGCAACTCAAGTCCGATGATGCGTTCGCGCGTGACCCGTCGGCATTGCTGTCCTTATTCGTTTGTATGCAAGAACACCCTAGTCTGAAAGGTGTCAGCGCACACACGATTACACTGCTACGACAACACCTGCACCTGATCGATGAGCAGTTCCGTCAGCATCCTCGCAATCATCGATTGTTCCTGAAGTTGTTGCGTGCTGAATCTGGAGTCACCAGAGAATTGCGGCGCATGAATCGCTACGGCATTCTCGGCCTGTACATACCCGCCTTCGGTCGCATCGTTGGGCGCATGCAATACGACCTGTTTCATGCGTATACGGTCGACGAGCATACGCTGTTCGTTGTCGCCAACCTGCGGCGCTTTGCGATTCGATTGCCCGACGATGAGTTTCTACATTGCTCTCGGGTCATGCAAACCCTGCCGGATCAATCACTGGCTTATCTTGCGGGCTTGTTTCACGACATCGCAAAAGGCCGCGGCGGCGACCATTCCGAACTCGGTGCCGTCGACGCGTTGGCATTCTGTCGAGAACACGACCTCGATGAAGATGACGCACAACTGGTTTCGTGGCTCGTAGAGAATCATTTGGTGCTGTCGATGACCGCGCAGAAGAAAGACATCAGCGACCCCGAGGTCATCGCAACGTTTGCGAAGCGCGTTGGCAATCGGCAGCGGCTCGACTATCTGTACGTACTGACAGCGGCTGATGTCCGTGGCACCAATCCGAAACTTTGGAACTCATGGAAATCCAAACTGTTTCGAGATTTGTACGAAGCGACCAAACAGGCGCTGTCGCGAGGCTTACAGAATCCGCTGAAAAAAGGCTCACTGGTAGAAGATACGCGACAACAAGCGCTGGACGCGCTGCGAGAGCGCCACTCGAGCATTGATATCGTGCATGTGTGGTCCGTGTTACCGAGCGACTATTTTCTGAGACACAGCCCAACTGAGATCGATTGGCATACCAGCCTGCTAATCGAGTACGGTCTCGATAAACCGCTGATCCACGTGACTGAGCGCAACGAGTTGAACGCCGTCGCTATCATGATTTACACGTTGCATGTTCGACATACTTTCGCTGCCGCGACCGCAGCACTCGATGCATTGGGCCTGTCTGTACTCGACGCGCGCATCGAGCCCCTAAGCAATGCATTCAGTCTCGACACTTATATTGTCGTGCAAAACGAAGGACAGCCGTTCGAGGCTGCTCGAATCGATGAGATTCGTGCGCGTTTGCAGTTTATCGTCGATCGAGAAGACGATTACACGCCCGAGGTAACGAGAAAGCCCGAGCGGAGACAGCGCATGTTCGACACACCGACGCGCGTCAAGTTTCGCCTTGACGAAACCGCGGGTCGCACGATCATGGAGCTCACTTGCGCGGATCAGCCCGGCCTGTTGTTGACAGTCGGTGAGATACTTATCGAATGCGGTATCTACATTAACACCGCAAAAATCGTCACGATTGGAGAGCGTGCGGAGGATGTGTTTTTTCTGACCAACGAAGACGAGCTGCCGTTGCAACCGGCGCAACAGGAAGCACTCCAGGATGCACTGCTGGACGCGCTTGAGGCTACCATCCGAGAGACTCATCCGATATGAGTTCGAGCGAAGACAATGCCGGTTTTGACGCGCTGCAGCCCTACCCTTTCGAAAAGCTCCGGCAATTGCTTAACGGGATAAAACCGGCCATACCCGATGCGATCCCTTTGTCGATTGGCGAACCCCGCCACGAACCACCTGGGTTTGTGCTCGACGCCTATCGTAACGCACTGATGGAGGGCGTTAGCCGCTACCCTACTATCCAGGGTAGCGAAGCGCTCAGGGACGCCTGTCGTGGCTGGCTCGACCGCCGGTTTGGCGTGCATGTCGCAGATGACATGGTGCAGCCTGTCAACGGTACACGAGAGGCCTTATTCGCCGTGGCGCAGGCGTTCGTTCGCAGTGGCAGTGGACAAAAGATTCTGATGCCAAACCCGTTCTACCAAATTTACGAAGGGGCGGCGTTAATGGCGGGTGCTGTGCCGCACTACCTCAATGTCGTGAGCGACGACGATTTCCTGCCGGACCTCAATGCGATCGATTCAGAGACGTTTGCCGCCACGCGAATTTTCTATCTGTGCTCACCGGTTAATCCGTGTGGAACGGTTGCGAGCCTTTCCTACCTGCAACGCTTGATTGAGCTCGCGATTCGCTATGATTTTATCGTCGTTGCTGACGAGTGTTATATCGAGTTGTATCGCGACGCGGCACCGGTCTCCATCCTCAATGCTGCAGAAACGCTTTCGCTACCACGCCCGTGTGCAAATGTCCTCGCATTCCACAGCTTATCGAAGCGCTCTAACTTACCGGGCTTGCGTTCCGGTTTTGTCGCGGGCGACGCTGATTTGATCTCGCGATATCGTGCTTATCGCACCTACCATGGCTGCTCAATGTCGCTTGCGGTGCAAGAGGCTAGCATTGCTGCGTGGCGCGACGATGCACACGTGGCCGAAAATCGCGAACTTTATAATGAAAAATTTGCCGATGCCCACCGCATCTTGTCGACGGCACTGGATGTGGCGATACCGCCTGCCGCGTTTTATCTGTGGCCGAACGTTGGTGGCGACGATGTGGCATTCTGCCGTGAGTTGTTTGCGCATACCCACGTCACCGCTGTACCTGGAAGTTATTTGAGCCGTGAAGTAAGCGGGATTAATCCGGGCTATGGATATGTGCGGCTGTCATTGGTCGCAGATCCCGATGCCACGCGCACGGCGCTAGAACGTATCGCCGCGTTTATCAGAGGAGACTAGACTCTTGGCTAATGCACTCGAATCCATCATTAACGCCGCCTGGGAGCGACGCGACTCGGTAAGCACTGCCGATAGCGACGTTCGCGAAGCGGTCGACGCAGCGATCGCGATGCTGAACAACGGTAGCGCACGTGTGGCGGAACCAACCGAAGGCGGCTGGCAGGTCAACGACTGGCTGAAGAAGGCGGTGTTGCTCTCGTTCCGCCTGCGCGACAATGTCACTGTCGACGGTGGCCATACCCGCTACTACGACAAAGTACCCCTAAAATACGCAGACTATTCGGCGGCGGATTTCGCGACCCAAGGTGCGCGCGTCGTTCCAGATGCTCAGGTACGCGATGGCGCCTTCGTCGCGCAGGACGTCGTGCTGATGCCCTCTTATACCAACATTGGTGCCTATATCGACAGTGGTACGATGGTGGATACCTGGGCGACGGTCGGCAGTTGCGCACAGATTGGCAAGAATGTGCATTTGTCGGGCGGCGTTGGTATTGGTGGCGTACTGGAGCCCATTCAAGCAGCACCGACCATCATCGAAGATGACTGTTTCATTGGCGCGCGGTCGGAGATCGTCGAGGGCGTGATAGTCGAACGGGGTAGTGTCGTATCGATGGGCGTTTACATCGGCCAGAGCACACGTATTTATGATCGCGAGAACGATGAGGTCCTCTACGGTCGTGTCCCGGCCGGTAGCGTTGTCGTCGCCGGTAACTTGCCGTCACAGGATGGCAAGTACTCACTCTACGCCGCCATTATCGTCAAACGTGTCGACGCGCGCACCCGCGCCAAAGTCGGGCTGAACGCATTGCTACGTGAGGCCGTGGAGCGATGATTACGGTTTATGGCCTGAAGAACTGCGACAGTTGTCGGCGAGCATTGGCCTGGCTGAAAGAGCGCAGCACAACGTTTGACTTCCACGATGTTCGCGAGACGCCGCCGGACAACGCGCTGATGGGCGCTGCGATCAATAAACTGGGTGTTGACACTCTCATCAACAAGCGCTCAACAACATGGCGCCAACTCGACGACCGTGAACGTGATTTCGAATCAGTAGACGCGGCGATCGCACTAATAGCCAAATATCCGACACTGCTGAAACGCCCGCTACTGGTTGTTGAGGGAGCACCTGTCACGGTCGGGTTCAAAGCCTCAGAGGACGCATGGCAATCCCTCCAAGGCTGAATGCGTCAACCGACGCGACCGGTAATGTAGTCCTCGGTCAGACGATGAACCGGGTTTGTGAATACGTTTGGCGTCAGCCCAAGTTCGACTAGCCGACCCTCGTGAAAATACGCTGTGCGTTGCGAAACCCGCGCTGCCTGTTGCATCGAGTGCGTGACGATCAAAATCGTGAAATTGGCTCGCAATTCGTCAATCAAATCCTCAATGCGCGCCGTCGCGATCGGGTCAAGTGCCGAGCACGGCTCGTCCATCAAGATGATCTCCGGACTGATCGCAATCGCACGTGCGATACACAGGCGTTGTTGCTGACCACCCGACAAGCTGGTTGCATTCTCATGTAAGCGCTCCCTGACCTCCGCCAGCAAACCGACCCGCTCCAGGCTCGAATAGACAATATCGTCCAATTCAATGCGATTCTGAGCAATGCCGTGCAGGCGTGGACCATAAGCGACATTATCGAAGATGGACTTTGGAAACGGATTCGGCTTCTGGAAAACCATCCCGATCCGCGCGCGCAGCGCGACTACATCTACATCTGACGCGTAAATATCCTTGTCATCGATCGTGATCACGCCCGTCACGCGCGCGCTATCAATCGTGTCGTTC
>JBCAZB010000242.1:0-4762 GCA_038533315.1 Pseudomonadota bacterium
CTGGCCCAGGTTACTGTCGCCGTGCGCGCTGCTCCGGAGGCGTCGGTCAGAGCGAGATCAACCGCCACCGTCTCGCCTATTGTGGGCAAGAAGAACAGCGTCTGGTCCGCACTCATTTCAGCAATTTGTGGTGTCGGTGTGGGTGATACGGCGACTGGACCGCCGCCCGAGCCACCATCATCGAGACAAGCAGACAACACCAACAAGACAGCGAACCATCCGCCAAGGCGGACAACAGCGGAAAACAACGGCATAACGAGACTCCTGACTGGAATACAGAGTCGCTACGCTATGCGCGATCGATTGGAATCGCTTGAATCGTCTTTGAGTTTTTTGAATGCTATTTTTTTCAATAGCTTAGAGCCAAAAGAAACCGAGCGCGTCAGCGCCAGAGTGCGCTGCATCAAACCGAAACTCCGCGTGAACCAGGTTGGATCACCAGAGACAGGCGATTATTGTTCTTTGACTTCCAGGGTGTAGTAATTCGGGATGCTACCGACGCCGGATACCGCATCCGCTTGATACAGATCGAGCCATTGCTGATGCTCGGGTGTCCAAGCCTCTCCAATCTGCTCGCGGACAGCCTCGGCTAATGTCACTGCGGCGCTAAAGTCGCCCGCCGCGTGCGCCGCACTGGCTGAAATAAACACGTAAGGCTGACGCGGATCATCCCACTCGTTCTGCACACGCTCCAGGATCAACGGTTGCGCGGCATTGATATCGCCCGTCGACAACAAGCCAAGGGCCAGCATCGCGCTGGCATAAGATCGTGCATAGGCGTAGTCCGAAGCCCCATTGTAGGCTTGCCGTGCCATCGTGACGCCTTCATCTAATCGACCAAGTGCCATTTCGATTCCCGACAGCTCAGCCATCACCAGTAGCGCACCCTCTACATCGCCGAGTTTCTCTGACAGCTCGCGTACCTGCTTAAAGCACGGCGTGGCTTCTGCGTATTTGCCTTGCGTCTTGAGCACCGCACACAGCGCATAGTCGACGTAAGACAAAAAAGTGTCAACGCCCTGACTACGAAATGCCACCGAAGCGTCGCGGTAGCGGGCGAGCGCGGCATCCAAATCGCCCTGCGCGTAGTAGGCGTTGCCGATGTTGAAACTGTTCTGGGCCGCCCGAAGTCGATGACCAGTTTTTTCAAACACCGCGGCGGCCGCCGTGTAACGCTGCAAGGCTTCGGCATTCCGGCCCAGCGACTGCAACGTTGCGGCACTGTTCATCAGCGCGGTGGCGGCACCGACTTCATCACCTGCCTCTAATGCAATCTCCCGCATGTCATCGGCAAGCGAAACAGCGAGCGACAGATCGCCTTGCTCGTGCGCCACGTTGGAACGCACCTTCGCGACGAATGAACGCATTGCGAGATCATCGGTTGATACAGCGTCCAGTAGACGTGTGGCCTCGTCGAAACGGGCGGTATGCGCATAGACATCCGCCAGATACAATTCGGCCCAGCGATAGTCCGGCTGCGCTTTGAGCGCCAACGTCAGGTACTGCTCCGCAGCATCGAAGCGGCGCGTCAACACGGCGTTCACACCGAGTGCAAAATTCTGGTTGGCGACGCGATCTTCCACATACATCGATTGCAGCGCTGGTCGCTCAGGCCGCACGGGCACAATCGCAGTGACCAGCTCTCTCGATGCCCGCCCCGCGGATTGCAAGATATCACCGCCAGCCACACGGCGGTACTGACTAATTTCGGTCGCGGTGATCACCCGAAAGTCTATCGACGTCTCGCCGTCATCGCCAACCACCAGACGGCTATCGACCAAATGCGAACAACCAAATGCACCGCAGACCCGCTCGAACATCGCCGGCGCTGCAGCCTCTCGTTCGAAACTGATTTGAGACAGACCGCTCACCGTCGCACTAACGTCTTGCACTTGAACACCGTCGAAACGCTGCAGCTCGGTGGTGAGCAAAGACATCACACCATACTCCGCCCACGCATCCTGGTCGTCCCCGGTCTCCACTGCCAATGGCAACACAACCGCTCGCACCAAGCCTACAGGTTCCGGGAAGAGATACGGTCTGACGGCAAACACCACACCGATCGTTGACACCAGCGCGATCACCAAAAGCAGTGCCCGTCGATAGCGAGGCCCCGTTGTCTGAGCCTCAGGCGGTACGGCCACCGCGGACGCTGCTTCCGCAACTGCGGCCATCGACGGATTCCACCGGAAGCCTCGATTGCGAACCGTCTGAATGAAGCGCTGCGCCTGCGCACTATCGCCGAGAATCTGACGTGTATCGGACACCAATCTCGACAACGACCAGTCCGACACATCCTGATCTGGCCACAATCGAGCGACCAGTTCGTCTTTATCGACGACGGAACTCTTAGCGTCAATCAACAACAAGAGCAAAGACACGGAGCGCGCCGGCGTATCGATCAGTACGCCGTCGCGACGCAGTTCGAGAGTCTCACGATCGATCACATACTGATCAAACGTGAGCCATCGCGATGGTCTGTCCGTCTCGAGCTGTTCGGTCATTGTTTTTATGGGAATCGTCGCACCGTTAACGATTTCGATACTCGCACGAAATCGACAAACTCACCAACCACAAAAAAGGCCGGACCCAAGGGGCCCGGCCGTGGTTGCTTGCAGTCTGGACGTTAAATCAGTTGCCAACCATAGACTTCGGATAGTCACTGACCATATCAGCACCACCCAGCGGTTTGTTTTGTCCCTGGTGACAGGTCGAGCAATAAGCCTTCGGCGCATCCCCACTCGGACCGAGGCGATTGTCCGGATAGACCGGCTGCAACGGATCGAGATACTCGGTATTCAAACCACTCACCATACGAATGCCATGCCACGCTTTCACCCGTTGTGGCGGGCTTTCTTCCCAAGATGAGAAAGCGCGAGAATTGTGGCAGAACGTACAATTCACACCCAGCGAATCCGACATATGCATCATCAATGCATAGGTCCATTCCGTGTCCTTGATGGTGTTCTGCTCATATTGCGCGCTGGCGGTTTTGCCGATCACACGAATGTCGTCATAACCACCCATCAGGAACCGCGTCATCGGGTCGCCCGGTAATGACGAATACGCCGCAGTCTCCGACGCCATGTTCTGGCCATAGAGATTGCCCGCGTACGGTGACGAGCGATCCGCTGCCGGATCCGCGGCGAACCAGATGTACTCCGGCACATTATTGCCACGGTGACAGGTGTAGCAATTGACACCAGCACCGCCAACGTGGTCGTTCCAGTTCTGATTGACGTGTTGCGTCATCTGCAGCATGCGTCGCGACACCACTTTGGTGTACATGCTGTCGTCCGCCAGGTTTTGCAGGTTGTGACAGTAACCACAGCCCTGCTCCGGTGCGACCCATTGCGTGATGGCCGTCATGGTGCGCGTGAATTCGCCAACCGACAGATCACCCAGCACCTGTACATTCTGATAAATCTCACCCGCTTTCGGGCCTGCAGACGCAGCGGCCGGTAATGCCGGCGGCATGCTGTTATCGGGTTGTGGTAAGCGCGGGTTGTTCAGCGTACCCATGGCAGTGCCGCGGAAGCCGATTTGCTCGGACTCAATCGGCGGACGCTCACCACAGGCGGCCAGCGTCGCGATCAGACCCAGCGATATCAGGATTCTCTTTAACTGTCTCATTATTGTCCTCCCATGGCCGGATCACTCACCGGTTCCCATGAAGTCGGATATGCCGGTGCCAAACCATGCTCGACACCCCACAGATACCAGTTATCGACCACAGTACCGGTGAGCAGGATACCGATGCCGCCTGTCAGCGGACACAGAACTGCAAACCACCAAGCCCAGCGGTGAATCGATTCCATACTAGCGTTGAAGCCCATCGTCCAGCGCCAGAACAAGGCGCCGCGTTCAGAAGCGGTACCACGATCGACAATCTGTTCGATCTCGCGGTGAGCGCCGTAGCGGTCCGTCGCGAGAATCGTCGCGCCGTGCATCGCGAATAGCAATGCCGAGCCATACAGGAATGCGATCGACAGCATGTGGAACGGGTTATAGAACAAGTTCCCATAGCGAATGGAGAACGCCGCAGTCCAATCAAGGTGCGGGAAAATACCAAACGGTACTGCTTCCGCCCAAGTGCCAAGGAATAGCGGTCGGAACAAGCCCAGCACCAGATAGAGCCAAATGGCCGCAAGGAACGCCCAAGCGACGTGCGTGCCCATACCGAGCGCTCTGGCGCGGCGGTACATGCGCAACCACCACAGCAAAATCGACAGCGTCAGAAAGAAACCAGCCAATAACCACCAACCGCCTTCATTGAGCGGTGGAATGCCGAGTCCGTATTCCGCAGCCGGTGGCTCCAGCGCCAGCCACGGCAACTGACGCACAAACTCGATCGGATCCCATCCGACAGACGCCAGCATATTGATGCCGATGATCTCGAACGCGATAAACCCAAACAGCAGCGACAGCAAGCCAAGCCCGCCGAGGTAGAACGGTCCGATTTGGGCGTCGCCGATCTTGCCGGCCCAGTAATTGATGACACCACCGGAGCGCTGCCAGGTTTTGTCTTCCAGCGGCACACCGGGGTCCAACTCACCGTGAACCTGAATGCGCGTGAAGATGTTTTGATATTCAGCCATGATGCATGACTCCCCTTAACTCCAGATCGGCAGCGCGAGCCACCAGTTCCACCATTCAGGCCAGCCGCGGGTCCAGAACGGACCGCTGATGACAATACACACCGCACTCCAGAAGCCCGAGCTCAATGCCAGGAACAGACCGAAGCGGTGGATACCCAGCGAAC
>JBCAZB010000243.1:0-4761 GCA_038533315.1 Pseudomonadota bacterium
CTCGCGAGCAAGATCTGCCGCCGCATTCTGTGTCGCGCTCGCAAGATGAGTATCCATGGTCACAATAACCACGCGCAGCGTCTTTTGGCGAGTTTTCAGGCTGCCGTCAGCACCCATGACCATCTACTCTCTATTTGTCCCCACAGCACAGACTAATCGTCAACCTGCCTTGCGTCAATTTTAGTTGACACTATAAGGTGTCGAAATACTCAGACGCATACATTACGCCGTCGAATATCCAAAATCGCTTGCTGCGTCACAGAGTTAGCTGAGCGTTATGTAATAATCCCGCGCATTCAGTTATTCGGACGCGGAAATGCCGCTGCTCTCCTTGTTGCCATTTTTCGGTTTCGCTGCCTTGTTGCAGCGCAGCATGCGATGGTCTGCTGCTACCGCACTGATTCTCACCGTTTCGATCTGGTCGCTGACGCTGTTGCTGGGCGCATATCTCAATCTGTTGTGGTGGACTGCAGCGATTCTGTGGCTGGTGGGTCTCGTGGCAGCGATCGCTTTGATTTTGTCGCTCCTGCGTCAGCACGATCGCGTCACGCCTCCCGCCGCATACATCTTCATCGCCATCGCCGCGCTGGCATTCTGGTGGGTACATCGCACCAGCGGCTTTTTCTATTTTGATGAGTTTGCCCATTGGGGCATCTTCCTGAAGGACTTGTGGGCCGCCGACGCGCTGTGGGGCGCTGACAGCAACTCGCTGCACCCGCGCTATCCGCCAATCGCGCCGCTTTGGCAGTACGGATTTGTCATCTTTGCCCCGCGCACAGAGGCCAGCGCCTACTTCGCGCACTTTGTGCTACTCGTGACACCGCTATGTCTGCTGTTTGAACGATTTGACTGGCGACAACACGCTGTTTGGTTACCAACACTGCTCGTCGGTTTCGCGGTTGGTCTTGCCAATTTTGGTCATGCGGTCGCGAGCATCTACGTCGATCACCTGCTCGCAACCTGGCTATTCGGGGCAGTGATGCTCGCCCTGCTTTGGCGCGATGCGCCTCCGATGCGACTCGTCTGGCTGGCACTGCCGCTCGCAGTGCTCACTTTGTTAAAGGACACCGGTATCGCGTTTGCCGCCGCCGGCGCCGGCCTTGCCGCAGCCATTGTGTTCATTGAGCGCGCGCGAAAAACACCGCGGCGGTCATTCGCGCACGCTGTCAGCGCGGTGCTGATCGCAGCGCTGGTGCTCGCCCCAGCTTTCGGCGGGCGCGTCAGCTGGTCAATGAATCGCGATGCTGCCGGCGTGGCGAACGATGCGCAATCGATGGGTAACATCGTGGACGGCGTTGTGCGTGGCAAACGGATTCTGAGTGAGGCTGACAGCGCACTCGTCGAAACGCGATTCCTCGATGCCTTCCTGAATCAGCAGATTTCCAAAGACGCTGTATCGGCGCAATACAACGCTTACAGCTACGATATGGCAGATGCGTATACCGACCGTTGGCGACTCTCAACGGCAGGTTTCTATGGCTTGTTTGCGGTCTTTTTCATCATTGTTCTGGCGCTGGGACGACGTCACCTCCGTCCCGCTTGGGCTATCGCCGCCGCTGGCCTGCTCGTCACGGGCTTGTGTTATTCGCTGATGCTCTACCTGAGCTATCAGTTCGCGTTCGGCGAGCGCGGCCTGATTTTGTCGTCTTACGTTCGCTACACGCACTCGATCGTACTGGCGATGTGGTTACTGATGTTGGCCGCTGCCTTGCCCACCATCGGTGCCCTTCAGCCAGACACGTCGCGGCCCGCGAAACCTGCATATCGCGGCGCTATCGTCATGCTGGCCGGCTTGGCTATATTTTGTGTGTTCGAAACGCCGTACCTGAAACCCCTGTACGAAACCAACCGACGCATCCCACAGCGCGACCAGAATGCTGCCCTGATGACCGCCATCAGCGAGACCCTTCGCGACCGAAAACTGTGGGTGTACTTTCCAAACGACATGCCAAACGGGATGCTCGGCCACATCATGCAGTACCAGCTGACACCGACCCCAACGACGATCGAACGCGCGCGGACTTTTGCCACGTTGGCAGATGCCGATATCGAACGCGTGTTGCGCGAACATGATGTTATCTGGCTGCCCGTCAGTAACCCGCAACTGGATGCCGCGATTGCCCGAATATTCTCGGTGTCACTGGATGGGCGTTTTCTCGAACGTGATCCGGACAATCCCGATCGTTATCGGCTAATGGAATTCTAGGAACCGCGATGCAAGAACCGATCAAAACAGAAGATGGCATCCCTATTGGCAACGTGTACGACAAGTACGCGACACAGAACCCGATTGCACGTGCACTCATGCAAGGGTTCGAGCGCAACGTACTAGCGCTGATCCGTGAAGCTAATGCCAGCGATATTCATGAAATCGGCTGCGGCGAAGGCCATCTGTCGCAGATGATTCACAGTCTGGCACCGCAACGATTGCGCGCGTCAGACTTTTCCGCACAAATGGTCGCAACTGCACGAGAGACGCTCTCTGCAACGAACGCCGAAGTCGCCCAGCGCAATGTCTACGAACTCACCGACGCTGACGCGGCGGAGCTCATCGTCTGTTGCGAAGTACTGGAACATGTCGACGAGCCACGCCGAGCCCTTGAGAAACTGAGCGCAGTGGCTGAATCCCATGTCGTGTTGAGTGTGCCACGTGAACCGGTCTGGCGCGTGCTGAACATGGCCCGCGGCAAATATTGGAGTGCACTCGGCAACACACCGGGACATCTGCAGCACTGGTCATCACGACGCTTCGTTGCGCTGGTCAGTGAGTACTTCGATGTGTGTGAAGTGCGCAAGCCGCTGCCGTGGACCATGTTGCTCGCACGGCGTAAGGCAGAGCATCGATGACAGGACGCCGCTGGTTGTCGTGGCTTGGCTTTGTGCTGGCACTCGCCAGCATGGTCTTCGTCGCCAAACAACTTATGGCGCTGCGAACCGATCTAACGGTGTTGCTCGATAATCCGGGCCTGCTGATTGCTGTCGTCGGCTGTGCGCTTGCGTATGCAGCGTCACTCAATTTGCTCGGCTACGGCTGGGCGGGCCTGATTTTGACGGAACGAAACAACGCGCTCGATCGACACGCGCTGATGGGTATTTTCGCTGCGACGTCGCTGGCGAAATATTTGCCCGGCAACGTTATGCACTATGCGGGGCGCCAATGGCTGGCCTCGCAACGCGGTGCCACACAAACGCGTATCGCGGCGGCATCAGTCGGCGAGGTCATTGCGACGTTGTCGGCGGGCCTAACGGCCGCTGGTTGCCTCTGGCTCTGCCATACCATGCCGTTAATGGCGGGCGTGATCGTCACCGTGATTGCTCTGCTCAGTTTACGTATCGTCGGCCATCCGCTCGTTGCAATGTTTGCATGTGCGCTGCTGTTTTTCGTCGGCAATGTCCTGATGCTGCTAACCATTACGCTGGTACTGAGTGGACTCACCGACGAATTTGCGATGCTCTGCTGCGCTTACCTGGTTGGCTGGGCCGCCGGCAATATCGTGCCCGGCGCACCCGGTGGATTGGGCATTCGCGAGAGCGCGTTTATCACTGTCAGCGCACAACTGACAACAGCTTCGCCAGCACTAGTTGCAATACTTGCCATCGCCATGCGTGTGGTTTCAATCACCGGCGATGTTGGCTTTTACTGTTTCGCTCCATATTGGCGCCACCGAACGGCACTGACCGAATCCTCGAGAACCCTATGAAATTGATCGTTCAAATCCCCTGTTTCAATGAGGCCGAAAATATCGCCGACGTTATCGCCGAGGTTCCTCGTGACATCGCGGGTGTCGACGTCGTGCAAGTCATGATTATCGACGATGGTTCAACCGACAATACCGTCGCGCTGGCAGAGGCGGCGGGTGCGGATATCATCGTGCGGAATCGGCAGAACATGGGACTCGCACGGACCTTTCGTACCGGCATTGAACGCGCATTGCGCGAGGGCGCCGACATCATCGTCAACACGGACGGCGACGGACAATACCCGGGGCGCTATATTCCGGCGTTGATCACACCGTTGCTCGAAAAACGCGCCGACTTAACGATCGGCGACCGACAGACACACCAAGTAGCCAGTTTTTCGCCGATGAAAAAACTGCTGCAACGCGTTGGTAGCGCCGTCGTCGCGAAGTTGGCAGATCTCGATATTCCTGACGCCGTTAGCGGATTTCGAGCGGTCACCCGCGACGCAGCCCTGAACCTGAACATTGTTTCGTCCTTCAGCTATACGATCGAAACGCTGATTCAGGCCGGCCGTAAACAGTATGTCGTCGAATCGGTCCCGATATCGGTCAACACCGTTGAACGACCGTCCCGCCTGTTCAAAAGCATCGGCCAGTTCCTGTCACGTTCCGGCGCCACGATGTTCCGCATGTACGCGATGTATCGACCGTTGCGACTGTATTGCTATATCGGCGCCGTCCTGATGTTACTCGGCGCACTACCGATAGTACGGTTCCTGTTTTACTACCTCGTCGGCAGCGGTGACGGCAAGATCCAATCGCTGATTGCGGGCACGATCCTCCTCGTGCTCGGTGCCCTGGCGATCATGTTTGGCATGCTTGCCGACCTGATTAGTTTTAATCGTCAACTGAACGAGATGACGCTGGAGCGTGTACGCCGCATCGAATTGAAGCTCGCTGAGAACGATACAGACGCGCGAGACTAAATAATGTCAAATTGTTGCTAATTTGCCGCAATTTTGGCTAACATTGCGCCCATCTTCGGATATCGAACGAAATACCGTGACACAAAGCGCCGCCG
>JBCAZB010000244.1:0-4736 GCA_038533315.1 Pseudomonadota bacterium
TTTCGGTTAACGGCGATAGTATTCGGTGGCGTTTTTGATTTTTTCTGTTTTGCCATGATCGTGTGGGTGGCTTGTGAAGCTTTTTGTGCGTGACATTCGCTAAGGTGAGGGCAGATGATACCGGCTGCAAGTCCCTGATTGTTGTACAAACCTAAGAATTGCAGCAAAATTCAGCAAAAAACACGTCAGTGAGGGGAAAAACGTGGCAAATACACAAGGTGCGTCGACCGGACGTACTTCATTGCACGGCCAGTGGTCGTCGCGGTTCGCTTTCATCATGGCCGTCACCGGTTCTGCGGTTGGGCTCGGTAACATCTGGAAGTTTCCGTATGAAGCGGGTGCCAATGGCGGCAGCGCGTTTGTGCTCGTCTATCTCGCTTGCTGCGTCATCGTTGGCCTACCGGTCATGATGTCCGAAATCATTATCGGCCGTCGCGGCCGCCGCAATCCGATTGAAACCATGACGCTCCTCGGCAAAGAGGAGGGGTCCAGTGGTAAATGGGGTCTCGTGGGTGGCATGGGTGTTTTGGCTGGCGTGCTGATCCTGTCCTATTACAGCGTGATTGCTGGCTGGTCGCTCGACTATGTGATTGAGAGCCTCACTGGCTCGTTCCACAACGTTGATGCGGCGGGCATCACTGAGGGGTTCCAATCGCTGACGGGCTCGCCCACACGCGTTCTACTCTGGCACACCATATTCATGGCCTTGTCGATTTTTGTAGTTGCCAAGGGTGTTGAGAAGGGGCTCGAGCGCGCCGTGAAGTTTATGGTTCCTGGGTTGCTGACGTTGATGCTGGTGTTGCTCGTATACGCAATGACGACCGGCTACTTCATGCAAGGTGTCAAGTTCCTTTTCACACCGGATTTTTCAGCGCTAACGCTTGAGTCGTTACTGGTTGCGCTTGGCCAGGCCTTCTTCTCATTGAGCATCGGTATGGGCGCGATCATGGCCTACGGCGCCTACTTGCCGCAGGAAACTTCGATCGGTAATGCATCGATCACCGTGGTGATCGCGGATACGTCGATCGCGCTGCTATCGGCGTTGGTGATTTTCCCAATTGTATTCGCCAATGGCTTAGATGCTGGTGCAGGCCCTGGGCTCGTGTTCGTGACGCTGCCACTAGCTTTCGGCAACATGGCCGGTGGGCTCATTTTCGGCACACTGTTCTTCGTGTTGTTGAGTTTCGCGGCGCTGACATCGGCTATCGGGTTAATGGAACCTGCGGTTGCTTGGGTTGTAGAGCGTTTCGGTTTGACGCGTCGCGCGGCTGCCATCGTGATCGGCGCGTTGATTTGGGTGCTTGGCATCGGTACCGCGCTTTCGTTCAATGTATTGTCGGACGTCCAGTTCGCTGCAGGCACCTGGTTCGATAACGTCGACTACTTGACGACCAAAATCATGTTGCCGCTCGGCGGTGTCCTGATCACAGTGTTTGCTGGTTGGGTCATGTGTGGCAATTCGAGCTCTTCTGAGCTTGGTACGACAGGCGCGCTCTATCGGACTTGGCGCTTCGCCGCGCGCTTCGTGGCACCTGTTGGGGTTTTGCTAGTCCTTGCCAACGGCACGGGACTTTGGGGCTGGTTCATGGGACTCATCAGCTAGTGCGACAGGTTCGACGAACAGCGTTGGTTGCCCACAGCGCCGAGCAGATGTTTGATCTGGTCGACGACGTCTCGTCGTACCCAGAGTTTCTCCCATGGTGTTCCGATGCGGTTGAGCACGAGCGCTCGCTGGAGGAAGTCCATGCAACACTCGAGCTAAACAAAGGCGGTGTCAGCAAGCGTTTCACAACCAGAAACGTGCGTGAGCGTGGCGAGTCGCTTGAGATGCAGTTGGTCGATGGCCCGTTCAGCCACTTGCATGGGGTGTGGTTGTTCGAATCTTTGGGTCCTGACGGCAGTAAGGTCTCGCTGAACATCGATTTCGAGTTCGCGAATGTGATGGTCGGCATGATGTTCGGCGCATTTTTCGAACAAACCTGCAATTCACTTGTCGATGCGTTTATTCAGCGAGCCGATGACGTGTTTGGTGATTGATGGACCAGCTGGCAGAGCGACAGATCACGGTCGAAGTGATTTATGCAACGGCTGCTAAACAGGAACGTGTGATTCGCAATGTATCGCCCGACGCGACGGCCCGAGAGGTCGTGCTCGCGAGTGGCCTGGATCAGCATTTCGAGCAATTGGATTTGTCTTGCGTTGCGCTTGGCATTTGGGGTGAGGTCATCAGTTGCGATCATCGCCTTAACGATGGCGACAGGATAGAGCTCTACCGACGGCTCGAGAACGACCCGCGAGAAGCGAGAATGCGTCTGGCCCGTGAGGGTAAAACGATGGGTGCGGCGATCGCAGACTAAGGCGTGTTTGCCATCGATGTGTCAGGCATCAATGTGAGACGAAACGCGATTCAGCCAGGCTTACGCCGTTTCGTCTGCTTCTTCTGATTCAGTGTCTTCGCTGTCGTCGCTCGATTGGTCGCCTTCTTTCGGCGGCAAGTCCGGCGTTTCGATACGCGACACTTTGCCGTCTTCAAAGTACACCGTCATGAACTGACGGGTCACGGGCTTGTTGCGGCCGACGCGACTCTGGAACACATAGTCCCAGCGGTTATCGTTGAAGGGATCGTCGACGAGTGGTGTACCCAGCAGAAACCGCACTTGGCTCGGTGTCATGCCAACTTTTACCTGCTCGACATCTTCCAACTCCGCGATATTGCCTTGCTGAATCGCTAGGCGATAGACGCAACCCGACAGCAATAAGGTCGTGAGCAGCGCCACTGTGATTGTTCTGAGCGAAATCGTTGTCATCGCGGTTCCCATCAATAATCCCGTCGGGCCGTCAGTGAACTTCACGGCCGCGCCGCGCGCATGATACCTTAACGCGCTATCGATATGACAAGCGTTCGCGCGATTTGCTCCCTGTTTCGGCAAATCGTCGGCGTTTTGTAGGCAAAAACACTCAGGGAGTATCAATCTGTGGCGTCTTCCAGTCAGCGCGATGACCTGCGCAAAGCGGGCCTAAAGGTCACATTACCGCGGTTGAAAATCATCGAGATACTCGAAAATGCGGACAATCGCCATCTGAGCGCTGAAGATATTTACCGCGATCTTCTCGAATCTGGCGAGGATATTGGTCTGGCAACGGTTTACCGAGTGCTGACGCAATTCGAGAACGCAGGACTCGTCACGCGTCGAAACTTCGAAGGCGCAAGCTCCGTATTTGAGCTCGATGATGGCGACCACCATGATCACATGGTGGATATCGATACAGGCGAGGTTATCGAGTTCGTCAACGATGAAATCGAGAAGCTGCAGCACGAGATTGCTGAGTCTTATGGCTACGACCTACATGACCACAGCTTGGTTTTGTACGTAAAGAAAAAGCCGAGCGCTTAAGCCGACCCAGTCCGGTGGGTTAACCCGCTGCCTCGATCATTTCGCGTGCGTGCGTGAGACTCACATCGGTGATCTCCACGCCACCCAGCATACGAGCGATCTCTTCGACGCGCGACTCGCGCGACAAGGTCTGAATACCGGTTCGTGTTGTCTTGCCGTCAGTCAATTTGGTCACCTTATGGTGAGCGTGTGCTTGTCCCGCAACCTGCGGCAAGTGTGTAACCGCGAGCACTTGGCAGCTCTCAGCTAGGGCTCGCATTTGACGACCGACCATCTCTGCGACGCCGCCACCAACGCCGCTGTCGACCTCGTCGAAAATCATGCACTTCACGGCATCACGGCGGCCAGCAGCGACCTGAATCGCAAGACTGATTCGCGACAATTCCCCGCCGGAGGCGACTTTCTGGATCGGCTGTAGCGGCTGTCCAGGGTTCGCGCTCACCAGAAAGCGGATTTGGTCTGCGCCGTGTCGCGACACTTTGGAATGCGGCTCCAACGCGACATCGAATTGTCCGCCTGGCATACCTAGCGTCTGCATCCCTGCGGTGACTTCACTGGCGAAAGTCTTCGCGGCTTTCTGTCGCGCCTTGGTTAGCTTGCTCGCCTCTTTGGTCAGCGCAGAACGCGCGGCATCGCACTCGGCGGCAAGGGCGTCCAGCGTTTCATCCGCATCGCGAAGTGCTTCGAGCTCTTGCTGAAGCGCGTCCCTCTTGCCAGCCAATGCATCGCCGTCAACCTGATGCTTGCGTGAGAGTCTCTGATAGTCAGCCAATCGTTGCTCTACGACTTCCAATCGCGCGGGGTCCATGTCGATGCGCGTCAAATAGCTGCGTAGCGAATCGGCGGCTTCACTGATACTGACTTCCGCCTCGTCGATCAGCGCCAACACCGGTTTT
Source organism: Pseudomonadota bacterium (assembly GCA_038533315.1). Classification (GTDB taxonomy): domain Bacteria; phylum Pseudomonadota; class Gammaproteobacteria; order Steroidobacterales; family Woeseiaceae; genus CALBPI01. Next base: position 4,292 of record JBCAZB010000244.1, read on the forward strand.
AGCTCGGGGTCGAATTCGGACAACGCGCCCACCTCGCGTGCCGCGGCGGCGACAAGCGACAGCGCGTTAGTATTGTCGTCATCAGCGAGTGCTGAGACAGCACGATCGCTCCCGGTCACCAGACGTTCTGCGTTAGCGAGACGCGCTTGTTCGGGTGCTAGCGCTGCCAGTTCGCCATCAGCCGGGTCGAGCCCGTTGAGCTCATCAAGCTGGAACGTCAAAAACGCCATGCGCTCATCGCGTTGATCACGCGCTGCTTGGAGCGCTGTCTGTTCGGTTTCCAAAGCTTGCCAGCGATCGAATGCGTCAGCGACGCGGGTTAGCGGCGCGCTGAGCCCGCCTCTCGCATCCAACATCTGTCGCTGAGCAGCACTCGACTGCAGTGTCTGATGTTCATGTTGTCCATGAATGTTAACGAGCAGGGCGCCAAGCGCCTTCAGGTTTT
>JBCAZB010000245.1:0-4723 GCA_038533315.1 Pseudomonadota bacterium
TGCGCTCGAGCTTTGCGTCAACGACGTTACGGTAGTCGCTGAACGGTTAAAGGGATCCCCGTTTGAGGTCATCGGGCCGCCGCAAGCAATTCCGGGTCTTGATGCGATTCTACCGATGCAGGTTCGCGGCCCCGATCAGGAGATCGTCTATCTGACTGAGATCCGCGACGATTTACCAGGGTTTCGATTGCCACGTGCCGAAAGCCGGATCGATAGTCTGTTCATTCTGGTGATGGGCTGCGCCGATCTCGACACGTCGCGCGATTGGCTTGCCAAAAACCTCAGACTCGAGATCGGACGCGAGCGGATGACGATACCGTATCGAATGATCTCTGAAGCGTATGGCCTGCCACTCGACACAGAACATGTCATCGCAACACTTGCGCACGATAAGGATGTGTTCCTCGAAGTCGATCAGTATCCGCAGGCAGCGACGCCTCGTGCGGCCTATCCGAATGCGTTGCCGCCGGGTATCAGCATCGGTAGTTTCGTGCATCCCGAATTCGACGCCATGGTCGCGGCCTGCGAGTCGTGCCTGCTGGGTCGTCCCGAAAAGATCGCATCTTGCGTTTATGAAGGGCGCGCTAGCGTCACGCTACGTTCGCCAGACGGGATGTTGTTCGAGATTGTGGACGCGAGCTAGCGTGCGGTTTCCGGCGCGTCGTCTTCTGGCGGATATTCTCGATATTTGCCGAGCAAGAGCAGTGGCCAGGCCGCGATTGGGATGATGATCAGCGCGTAACCGAGGATTGTCTCGTAACCGCCCGTCGCGACGAACGAGCGCCCAAACAGGTACGGACCAAAGCCCGCACCCATCGCGAAAATTGCATACATAAAGCCATAGATCGCCGAATAACGTTTGAGGCCGAAGTAGCGCGATACCAGAAACGCGAGCAGGTCATACTCAACCCCCGCCGCGAGACCCAGTGCGATATTGCCGATCGCCAGCAGTGCAAACGACGGCTCAGCGGTTCTTACGGCCAGACAGAAGACCACCGGTAACGTCAGAATGATAGCTGACACCGCTGGTGCCCAGAAATGATCGATCAGGAACCCACCCAGAAGGCGTCCGGCGACTACCGAAAGCGGCAGGAAGGTGCCGAGAGCGACGGCCTGCTCTGTCGTAAAGCCCTTGCTCGACATGACCTGTTCGATACCGGGGATTGGACCACCGATGATGAACGACAGCGGCAAGAACGAATAAGCTAACAACCAGAACCGCCAATTGCGCAGCGCTTCGCCCACTTCAAGACCACCCGGATTTGGAGACACCTCGATCGAGCGCGACGCTTCCAGCGCTTTGGCGCGGTCAGCGCCGCGTTCATCGTCGATGTCATAGAACATGAACCACGCGATTGGCCACGCGATTAGCAACGGCAGCAAGCCAAGGCCTATGTAGGCGCCGCGCCAGCCGACGAGTGGAATCAGCCATGCGACCAACAGTTTGGCGAGAAACCCGGACAGCCCGGTGCCGATCAGCGCGATACCAAGCGCTAGTCCCCGACTGTCACGGAACCATCGATTGACTGCACGTGTAAACGTGATCGGGAGCGTGCCTATACCGAGTGTGGCCAGCAATGCCCATAAGAACAAATAGAGCGTCAGCGAGCCATTGTTGAGTGCCATCGCCATAATGCCGAGTGAAAACGTCGGAATTGAAATGAGCACCACACGTCGCACACCGACTCGATCCGCGATATATCCGACCAAGGGCGCCAGCACCAGGGCGGCCAGTGTGAATACCGTGAATGCCATCAGCACTTGATCGACACGCCACCCGAACTCCGCGCCGTAGGGGCCAATAAACAGACCGAGCGTGTAGAACGGTAACGGAGACATACCGAGGGCGATGCCGAACAGGGATGCCACGACGACGGGCCAGCCGTATTTAAACTCAGAGTACTTCGTGGTCATCGGGTCCCCGTGCACATTCGATGTTGTTGGATTGTGGCAAGCCAGCCCCTGGCATGCCAATGGTTTTGTCGGTCAGGCGGCCGCGTCGTTCGCGCTGGCTGGCACAAAGCTTTTCGGCAGTCCGGCGTCTGGCGTGAATCCGTATAGCGGTTCGTCTGGCAGATGTTGGCGCAGAATATCTCGAACGTCGAGCAAGCGTTCCAGATCAATGCCAGTGCGCACGCCCATCGACTCGAACATGAAGACGAGATCCTCGGTCACGATGTTACCGCTTGCACCCGGCGCAAACGGACAGCCGCCAAGTCCGCCCAGCGAACTGTCGAAAGTGGTCAGGCCCGCCTCGAAGGCGGCGAGCGCATTGGCGAGCCCGAGGCCTCGCGTATTGTGCAAATGAATGCCGGTGAGATTCTCATCACCGACCACCCGACGTACCGCGGTGATCATGTGTTTGACAGCCGAGGGATCGGCATAGCCGGTTGTATCGGATAAACCCACTTCGTCGCAGCCGGCTTGCATCAGCGATTCGGCAATCGACAGGATTTGTGATTCGGGAATCTGTCCTTCCAGCGTGCAGCCGAACACGGTGGACAGGCTGCCCTCCAGGTGAGGTCGCTCATCGTTCGGTAATGCGTCGATCGCCAGCCGAATCTGGCGGATCTCCTCAAACATCTGCTCGTGGGTTCGGCGCACGTTCTTCAGGCTGTGCGTTTCGGATACCGATAGCGGCACCGTGATCTTATCGACGCCAGCGGCGAGCGCGTTTTGCGCGCCGCGCAGGTTCGGCACCAGAACCGCTGTATCAAGACCATTGAGTGTTCGCGCATGGGCGACCACCTCGGCGGTATCTGCCAGTTGTGGCAGGATCTTCGCGGGCACGAAAGACCCCACCTCAATTTCTTTGAAGCCGCATGCGAACTGCGCGGTGAGCCACTGTTTTTTGGCTTCCGTCGGCATGATGGATTGACAGTTTTGCAGCCCGTCACGCGGGCCGACTTCGCTAATCAGGACATCGATGTGCATATCAGTGGGACGCATAGCGCAGATTCAGGATTTGTTATAATGTTATAACAAATGCAGTCCTTACAACAGGACTACGAATGACTTTCAGATAGTAAAAGGCGCGTGCATGAGCAACGATCAAACACCATTGGACGGTCTCAAGGTCGTTGAGCTCTCGCATATGGTGATGGGCCCATCGATTGGCTTGCTACTTGGAGATCTCGGTGCCGATGTCGTCAAGGTGGAGCCGCCGGGCGGCGACAAGACGCGGCGGTTGCGCGGTTCCGGCGCCGGCTATTTTGCGATGTATAACCGCAATAAGCGCAGCATCACGGTAGACGTGAAATCACCGGAAGGCCTTGCCCTCGTAAAGAAACTGACCGCCAATGCGGATATTCTTATCGAGAATTTTCGCAGTGGCACGATGGATCGCCTGGGCCTGTCTTACGAAACGCTCAGCGCCGACAATCCCCGGCTTATTTATTGCTCTGCGCGTGGCTTTTTATCCGGACCGTATGAGCAACGCACCGCACTCGACGAAGTGGCGCAGATGATGGGTGGCCTCGCCTACATGACTGGCCCGCCAGGAAGACCACTGCGCGCGGGTGCTTCGGTCATCGATGTTGCAGGCGGCATGTTCGGTGTCATCGCGGTGCTATCCGCTGTGGAGCAGCGTCATCGGACCGGCAAGGGGCAGCACCTGACCAGCGCATTGTTCGAAACCACTGCATTTCTGGTCGGACAGCACATGGCGCAAAAGGCCGTCACCGGTGTCGCGGCACAGCCGATGCCCGTGCGTATTTCCGCTTGGGCTGTTTATGACATTTTCGATACCGCTGATGAGAGCCAGGTGTTCGTCGCTGTGGTCAGTGATGGCCAATGGCAAAAGTTCTGTGCACATTTCGAAATCACCGAGTTCTCCGAAGATCGGTCCTTGGATGAAAATGCCGCGCGCGTCGCGGCGCGCGACAAGATCCTGCCGCGCGTGCGCGAAGTGTTGGGCGCCTATGACAAGGAAGCGCTAATGGAGGAGCTCGGTAAGATCGGGCTGCCTTATGCGCCGGTATCGAAGCCGGAGGAGTTGTTTGATGATCCGCATCTGAATGCCGAAGGCGGCCTCGTGGATATTGCGATTCCGGATGGCGAACAGACGCGCTTGCCCGCACTACCCATTCAAATGGACGGGCGCCGTCTTGGGCGCCGCTTGGATGTGCCGCAGATCGGCGAACACACCGATAGCGTGTTACGAGAAGCAGGTTTGACCGACGACGACATCGCCACACTGCGTGCCAAGGGTGTTATCGGTTAGTTGACGAGAACGCTGTGCTTCATAGCAAGCGCGTTGCTGGCGAGAATGAACGACCGGTCGCTGTCTTGTTCGTTCGGAACGACCCGCTCTGAAGTCCCATCCGGTTCAAACGTCAACGCGGGGTTCAATGCAGCCAGCGATCCATTTTTCTCGCTCAATGAGATTCGCTTTAAAAATGGCTCCCTGGCTGCCAATGCGTTGTCATTTCGTGCTTTCCTCTCTCGTCTTGAAAGTAGCGAGAGGTTGTATTCGAGCTTTAATTGATGCGGACGTTCACCCGTTGGCGGCCTCGGTTGCGGCGCGAATTTGCGCTGCCGATTCCCAGATGACGCCGCCCATCCACTTGCCCGCCGCTGCGGTGAATTCACGCTTTTCTATACGGCCATAGAGACCGCAGGCAAAGTACGGGTCGCCTTGCACGATACTGTCGGCGTGCTCTGCATTGTCTGCTGCGACCATGAAAAAACTACCGCACAGTTCCGTTTCACCTGGTTTGCGTAA
>JBCAZB010000246.1:0-4723 GCA_038533315.1 Pseudomonadota bacterium
CGTTGACCACCATCACCAAACCATGAATTATACCGACACAGCGCGGCAGGAGCAGAGCAATGCAGGATTTTTTGAAGTTTTATATCAACGGTGGCTGGGTTGACCCGATCGAAGCACGCACGTTGGACGTCATTAATCCGGCGACAGGAGCCGCTTTTGCGCGAATCAGCAATGGCACTGCTGCGGATGTCGACGCTGCTGTAGCAGCTGCACGTGTCGCTTTTCCCGCGTTTGCTGCGACGTCTGTCGAAAGTCGACTCGAGTTGCTGGACCGGATTATCGAGATCTACAAGCGGCGGATGCCGGAAATGGGTGCAGCGATCAGTGATGAAATGGGCGCGCCGTTGCCATTTGCCAATAAGGCCCAAGCGGGTAGTGGGCTTGGACACTTCATCGCCATGCGTAAGATTCTCGCAGACTTTGATTGGATTACCGATCACGGTAAGTACACACTAGTCCGCGAGCCGGTGGGTGTCTGTGGGCTGATCACGCCGTGGAATTGGCCGCAAAACCAGATCGCTTGCAAGGTGGCGCCAGCACTCGCAGCGGGCTGCACCATGGTGCTAAAGCCAAGCGAAATAGCGCCGCTTGACGCGATTATCTTTGCTGAAATTCTGCATGAAGCGGGTGTGCCTGCCGGCGTATTCAATCTCGTCAACGGTGACGGTTTGTCGGTTGGTGCTGCCATGTCGGCGCACCCGGATATCGACATGATGTCGTTCACTGGATCGACCCGTGCCGGCATCGAGGTCGCCAAGGCGTCGGCACAATCGGTGAAACGCGTTGCGCAGGAGCTGGGCGGCAAGTCACCTAACATCATCTTGCCGGATGCGGATCTGGCGCGAGCGGTAAAGTCGGGCGCACGACAAGTGTTCTCCAATTCCGGACAATCGTGCAACGCACCGACTCGGATGCTCGTACCTGCGGACAAGATGGAAGCGGCCGCCGAGATAGCCGCCGCTGCCGCTAACGCCACGGTAGTGGGTGATCCGCGCGCCGATGGGACGCATATTGGGCCTGTCGTTAGCGAGCAGCAGTACAACAAAATCCAGGGTCTGATTCAGTCGGCGATTGACGAAGGCGCGACACTGGTGGCTGGCGGGCCGGGTAAGCCGGATAGTCTGGTGGACGGCTACTATGTTCGGCCGACGGTGTTTTCAGGGGTGAACAACCAGATGACGATCGCTCGTGAAGAGGTGTTTGGACCGGTACTTGTGATCATTCCCTACGTTGACGAAGACGATGCGATTGCGATTGCCAACGATACGCTTTACGGCCTGGCCGGCTATGTGCAATCGAGCGATGCCGAGCATGCGGTCCGTGTTGCCGCTCGCATTCGTGCTGGCAGCATCCATATCAACGGTCAGCATGCGCCGATCGATGCGCCGTTTGGCGGTTACAAGCAGTCGGGTAACGGCCGCGAATGGGGCGTGCTGGGCTTCGAGGAGTTTCTCGAAACCAAATCCATTATGGTGCCGAAGCAGGCGTAGGCCAGCGCAGACACGTCAGGCTGTAGCCTTGCACAGAAATACCCGCACCTTCGATCGGGTGTGGCTGTCCGCTGTGGAAACAGGGTGACCATCGACCACTGTCGTCAATGGCCGGTAGCGCAAAACGCAGGTCACTCGGCGTCGGGTTCAGCAATACCGCAAACGCGGCTTCGTTTTTGCTTTTCGGCACATCTGAATCGGTCGCACACAGCAACATGGTAATCGCATTGGCATGGTGCCATTCGAATCCCTGCAGGATTTCACCACTCGGCGCGAGCCACTCGATGTTCTTGTAGCCTGCCGGGTTGGTATTGAGTCCGTGACGATAACGACGTTGCTGCAATAGCGGTGTGCGTTGTCGCAACGCAATCAACTCGCTCACGATATCGCGCAGGTTGATGTCGGCCTGTTCCCAATCGATCCAGCTAATGGCATTGTCCTGCGCATAGGCGTTGTTGTTGCCGTCTTGTGAATTCCCGATTTCGTCACCCGCCAGCAGCATTGGTGTACCTTGCGATAGTAACAGCGTAGCCAGCATGTTGATCTGCTGGCGTTTACGCAAAGCATTGATGTGCGCGTCGTCCGTGTGGCCTTCATGCCCGTAGTTGGCCGAGTAATTGTGTTGGTGCCCGTCGCGGTTGTTTTCCCCGTTGGCGAGATTGTGCGGTTGCTCGAAGCTGACAGCGTCACGCAAAGTAAAACCGTCGTGACTGGTGACAAAGTTAATACTCGCCTGTGGCGGGCGGCCGCTGGCCTCAAAGATATCGGCTGACCCATGCAACCTTCGCGCAAGTGCAGGGGCCTGCCGCTCATCGCCGCGCCAAAAGCTGCGAACGGTATCGCGATAGCGGTCGTTCCATTCCGCCCAGCCTGGCGGGAACGAGCCCAGCTGGTAACCACCTGGTCCGATGTCCCATGGCTCAGCGATCAGTTTGGCATGTTTCAGCGCACGGTCATTGGCGATGCGTGCAAGCAGCGGGTGCCGCGAACTGAAACCACCTGCGTGCCGACCGAGAATCGGCGCGAGGTCAAAGCGAAAACCGTCGACGCCCATATCCGAGTACCAGTAGCGCAAACTGTCGACGATCATGTCCTGTACAACCGAGTGGTCGGCATTGATGGTGTTGCCGGTGCCAGTGTCGTTGATGTAGTGCGCCGGCGATTCCGGTTGCAAGCGGTAGTAGCTTTGGTTGTCGATGCCGCGAAAACACAGTGTCGGACCGTTGTGATCCCCTTCCGCCGTGTGGTTATAGACAACATCCAGCAGCACCTCGATGTTGGCATCGTGTAGTGCGCGTACCATCTCTTGAAACTCAGCTACCGGGTCTTCCCCGGCATAGCGTTGCATCGGCGCGAAAAATCCAAGCGTGTTGTAGCCCCAGCTGTTGCGTAAGCCACGCTTGGCAAGAAAGTGCTCATCGATAAACGCGTGTACGGGAAGCAATTCAATAGCCGTAATACCCACCGCCCGCAGGTAGTCGATTATCTGGCCATTGGAGAGGCCCCGAAAACGCCCACGCTCACGCTCTGAAAGGCCTGGGTGGTGCATCGTAAAGCCGCGGACGTTGGTTTCATAGATGATGGATTCGCGCCATAGCCGCAGTGGATGACGGTGCCCGCCATTGCGACGATCCAAAACGACAGACTTAGGCATGAAAGGTGCACTGTCTTGGGTATCCGCTTGGCCATGCGCAGACTGTTGATGGCCAAAGACCGCCGACGACCACTGAAAGTCGCCACGTAGTTGCCGCGCATAGGGATCGAGCACGAGCTTCGCCGGGTTATGCCGTAAACCTGCCTCAGGCTGCCAGGCACCGTGAACGCGAAAGCCGTAGCCAGTGCCTGGGGCGATGTCTGGCACAAATCCGTGCCAGACGCGGCGATGGCGATCCGGTAAATCATAGCGGGCGAATTCGTTGCCGTCGGTATCGAACAGGCACAGTTCGATTCTTGTTGCTGCACCGGCATACAGGGCGAAGTTGCAGCCGCCATCGAGTGGGGTTGCACCGAGCAGCGCGGGGTCACCTCGACTGATCATCGCTTTCCGTGTCGCTAGCGAGCCTGCAACGGAGACAGTCGCCAGATGTCCTCGTTATAGTCGCGCATCGTTCGGTCTGTCGAGAAGCGACCCGATGCCGCCGCGTTGAGGATACTCTTACGCTGCCACAATTCAGGTTCTGCATACACAGCATCAACAGCAGACTGAGCCTCGATGTAACTCGGAAAGTCAGCGATAGTCATCCACGGGTCGGCCGGGTCACGCAGGCCGCGCAAAATATCATCGAAAATGCCGGGTTCGTATTGATTGAAGTGACCCGACTCCAGTAAATGCATCACGTCCGACAAGTGTTTGTCTGCCGCGATAATGGCACTGGGATTGTAGTTACTGCGCGCGGCGCGGATCTCTTCCACGGTCAGTCCAAATAGAAAGAAATGCGCCTCGCCAACGGCCTCACGAATTTCTACATTGGCACCGTCCAGTGTGCCAATCGTCAAAGCGCCGTTCATCATGAATTTCATGTTGCCGGTACCAGACGCTTCTTTGCCCGCCGTGGAGATTTGCTCCGATAGATCGGCTGCCGGGCAAATACGTTCCATAGCCGATACGTTGTAGTCCGGGTAGAACACCAAACGCAGCAGATCCTGCGTACGCGGGTCGGCATTCACGACCTTGGCCACATTGTTGATTAGCTTGATGATCTGCTTGGCCATCACATATCCGGGTGCCGCCTTGCCGCCGATAATCACGGCCCGCGGTACCATGCCGTCGGTATCGCCGGCACAGATACGCGCGTAGCGATGGATCACATGCATCACGTTGAGTAGTTGCCGTTTGTACTCGTGGATGCGCTTCACTTGCACGTCGAACAACATGTTGATCGGCAGTTTGATGCCCGCCCGGAAACGAATCATGCGAGCGAGCAGCGCCTTGTTGTGTTGCTTTGCCGCATGCCAGGCGTTTCGAAAGCCCTCGTCATCAGCTAGCGGCGCGAGATTTTCAAGCTGCGGCAGATCGGTGACCCAGTCATCGCCGATGCGACTGGTTATCAGGTCCGCCAGTGTCGGGTTACAAGCGGCCAGCCAGCGTCGTTGCGTGACGCCGTTTGTCTTGTTGTTAAATTTATCCGGCCACAGCTCGTAAAAGTCACGGAACAGCCCGGCCTTCAAGAGATCGGAGTGCAGCGCAGCGACACCATTCACCGAATAGCTACCTACTATTGCGAGGTAAGCCA
>JBCAZB010000247.1:0-4707 GCA_038533315.1 Pseudomonadota bacterium
CGGGTGCAGCCCTACTATTTGCCGGTGGTCAGATGATGGGAGGCCCGCAGGCCAACCCCGACACGATGGCCGCGTATGTGAATATCCCGGTCGTAACACTGGGCCCATCTCGCGGCAACGATAGCGGCATCTCGATTAACGGCACCGAAGCACCACAGGTCGTGATGCAACTCGATGTCGGCTTCGACCCGGCCCCGCGCTATTCAGCGTCACTGCAAGACGTCGACGGCAAACTCGTCTGGCAGTCAGATGAACTGACACCGAACAGCAGCCAGTTCCTGACACTGACCCTACAAGGCGGCATGTTCGATGCCGGTGAGTACCAGATGGTCGTGCGCCCTGCGGAAGGCGCCGGCAGCGCCCTGCTGTATAACTTCACCGTCGACTAGCTCATGGCCGCGCGGGTTTCGCCGCGTGCGCCCGTTCTCAGGTACACTGCTCCGCATGACCCGGCAGGGAGTGCGGCGTGTATCTTTTGACTGATGTTCTAATCTACCTGACCGTCGCGATCATCGCGGTGCCGGTCAGCAAAAAGCTAGGCCTTGGCTCCGTGCTGGGCTATTTGATCGCCGGCGTTATCATCGGTCCGTCGGTGCTAAGACTTCAAACAGACGTCGACGCCATCCTGCATTTCTCTGAGTTGGGCGTCGTTTTCTTGCTGTTCATCATCGGGCTCGAGATCCAGCCCTCCCGACTGTGGGTGTTACGGCGCAACGTATTCGGCCTCGGTGGTGTGCAGGTATTGCTTTGTGGCCTGGCGCTGTCCGTCATCGCCTGGCTCGCCAGCCTGTCCATCAGCGCGGCACTGATCACCGGGTTCGCGTTGGCATTGTCGTCAACCGCGTTTGTCATGCAGCTGCTAAGCGAACGTAAAGAGATGACACAACGCTACGGCCGTTCGGCTTTCTCTGTACTGCTGTTCCAGGACATGGCGGTCATCCCGATGTTGGCACTAGTGCCTATTCTGGCCACCGCTGGCGCCATCAGCATGGATTGGCAGGCGATCGGGCTCGCGATCGGAGCCATCGTGGCACTGATACTCGGCGGTCAGTTCTTACTGCAGCCGTTGCTGCGAATCGTTGCCGGCACCGATATCCACGAGCTACTGACGGCCGTCGCACTGGCCGTCGTCATCGGTGCTGCAGTTTTGATGTACAAAGTCGGCTTGTCGATGGGACTTGGCGCTTTTATTGCCGGCATGTTGCTCGCCGACTCGGAGTATCGACATCAGCTAGAGACCGATATCGAACCGTTCAAGGGCTTGCTACTCGGCTTGTTTTTTATCGCGGTTGGTATGTCCGTCAATCTTTCTTTACTAGTCGAGCACGGGCTGATCATTGCCGCGGCGGTCGTTGTTTTGATGCTCACCAAAGCGCTGATCGTCTATGTGATCAGCAGCCGGTTCAACATGCGCACCATGGAACGCATCAGGCTCGCACTCATTCTGTCGCAAGGGGGCGAGTTTGCATTTGTATTGCTTACCACTGCCGTCGCTGCCAATGCGCTCGCGCCAGCGGTGTCGGAATTTCTGATCGTCGTGATTTCCTTGTCGATGGCATTGACGCCACTGGTGATGATTGCCGCCGACCGCTTGGAATCACGGATGGAAGGAGAGACGGCAACACCAGACTTTGATCAGATTCCTGACGAGGACAATGACATCATTCTGGCGAGCTTCGGTCGCTTCGGACAGATCATCGGTCGTATCCTGTCGTCCAAGGGCATCTCTTTTACGGCGCTGGAGTCCGATCCAAAGCAAGTTGAAATGGCCCGCCGATTTGGCAACAAGATCTATTTTGGTGATGCTCGCCGGATTGACTTGTTGCGTGCCGCCGGCGCTGACAAAGCGCGCTTTCTAATTCTCGCCATCGAGGATGTTGAGACTTCAGTCGCTACGGCAGCCATCATTCGCCAGCACTTCCCACATCTGAAGATTCTGGCGCGTGCGCGCAATCGCGTACACGCACATCGGTTGATGGATCTTGGCATCACCGATCCCGTCCGTGACACGCTGCACTCGAGTCTCGCGATGTGTCGAGCGCTGCTCGAAGAACTCGGCTATTCGTCTGAGGCAGCACAGCGCAGTACCGACACATTCCTCGAGCACGATGAACGCTACTTGCGCCAACAACACGCCTATCACCAGGACGAAAAACTGCTGATCCAGAATGTACGTCAGGCGGCTGATGAACTATCTACGCTGCTGCGGCGTGATGCTGAACAGGCCGACGAAATCGCAGCGCACGATGAAGCGTCAGGGGATCGCGACAGTATCGAGAAACCGGCGTAGCTCGGCATCATCGACCAATAACGACTCTTTGCGACGCTTTGTTAACCGCTTGAATGCCATCTCAGCTCGAGTCGCTACGGACCGGTCGCCGATCTCGTGGGAAGCGATGAGTGTCAATGGCGATCGCCCACGCAGATAGCGCGACCCTTTGCCACTGCGATGTACCGCCAGGCGCCGGGCCACGTCCGGGGAAATACCGGTGTAAAGACTGTTGTCAGCACACCGCAGAATGTAGAGATACCAGGGCGTGGCGTCAGTAGCTTGGGTCATACATCAGTGCGGCGATGTGTTTTCGCAAATCGGCGGGACGCTCGATGCCCGCCAGATCGTCGGCGTAGACGCGCTCCGCGACACTAATCGCGATTTCAAGCGAGATATGTCGAATGCTGGTCAACGGCGGGTATAGCGTGCCGCTGGCAAGATCATCGTCGCTGATCATATCTGCGAGTTTACGCGCCGCTTCCAGGAACATGACGTCGGTGACCTGGCGCGCCTCCACAGCAATCGCACCAAGACCCACGCCAGGGAATATGTAAGCGTTGTTACCTTGCCCCGGCCAGTGCGTTTTGCCGCTGTGCTTGACCGGCGAGAACGGGCTGCCGCTCGCAAACAGCGCTTGCCCCTCACTCCACTGGTACGCTTGCTCGGCGGTGCACTCAGCGCGTGACGTCGGATTCGACAACGCGAAAACCACCGGCCGCTCATTGATTTTAGCCATCTCGGCAATAACATCTTCGGTGAATGTACCGGGGGAGCCTGTCGCGCCGATCAGTGCATGCGGTTTGAACTTCTGGATAGCGCCGAGGAAATCCATTTCGGGCTCATCCTGCGCGAACCGGCGAATACTTGAAGACAGACCTTCAGTGCCCGCTGTGATAACGCCTTTGCGACCAACAAATCGAATCTGCTGGCAAGCCTCTGCTTCTGATAATCCTTCGTCCATCATCGACGAGACGAGCAAGTCCGCGATACCCGTGGCCGCCGACCCATGACCCAGAAACATCGTACGCATGCCCTTCAATGGTGTGCCGGTCACTCGCGTCGACGCAATGATCCCGGCCAGCGCAACCGAGGCGGTGCCCTGAATATCATCGTTGAAGCACAGCACATCTTCGCGGTATCGATCGAGAAACAACTGTGCGTTGGGCGTCGCAAAATCCTCGAACTGAATCAGCGCTTTCGGGAAGCGTTTCTTGACGGCCTGAATAAACTCGTCCACCAGCGACTCATAAGCCTTGCCGCGTGTACGCTTACGCGGGATGCCAAGATAGACGGGATCGTCGCGCAGCTCGTCGTTATCCGTGCCGACATCCAATACGAGCGGCAGCGTCTGCTCCGGCGGAATGCCCGCACATGCGGTGTACAGCGCGAGCTTACCAATGGAGATGCCCATGCCGTTGCTGCCTAGATCTCCGAGGCCCAGCACGCGCTCACCATCGGTGACAACGATCACACGCACATCGTCGTCCGGCCAGTTGGCGAGTAACTCGTCGACGTCACCGCGATCATCAATCGACACATACATGCCGCGTGAATCCCGAAAAATATTGGCAAACTCTTTACACGCCTCGCCGACGGTGGGCGTGTAGATGAGCGGCATGATCTCTTCGATATGCTCGGTGACAAGTTTGAAGAACAACTTCTCACTACGCACCTGCAAAGCACGAAGCGCGATGTAGCGTTCGATGTCGGAGCCCTTGCGCCGAATGTTCGCGAGGATTCGTCGGAGTTGCTGTTGCTGGGTGTTCACCGTCGGCGGGAGTAGCCCGCGCAACCCCAATTGCTTGCGCTCCTCCATGGTAAACGCCGTCGATTTGTTGAGTGACGGGTCGCGGAGTATTTCTGCACCACGCAGCATCTTCTTGTCAGTCATTGTGCTGTTTCTCTTGGCTGTTCGCCTGTGATTCGAATTGATGGGTCAAAGCATCGAAGCGCCGATCTTTCTCTGCCCAGAAAGTATCCATCCAGTCGCGGAACCGTGCTTTAAACGCATCATCGTTCAAATAGTCGCCGTTCGTCATCCATGGCTCGATCGGCACTTCGCGCACATCGATAATGACGTCGGTCAGTTTGCCGGTGCACATGTCCCAAAACGTTTTGGCGCCGCCCGGGTAGATCACAGTCACATCGAGAATCGAGCGAAATTGCTCACCCATCACGGACAGAGCAAAAGCCACACCGCCCGCTTTGGGCGGCAACAGATTCTTGTAAGGTGACTGGGTCTTCTGATGTTTGGCCTCAGTGAAGCGCGTGCCCTCGACAAAGTTGATCACCGAGGTTGGCACTTCACGAAAACGCTCGCAGGAGCGGCGGGTCGCCTCCAGATCCTGGCCACGCTTTTCCGGGTGCTTGCGTAAGTACGACCGCGAGTAACGCTTCATGAACGGCATATCCATCGCCCACCAGGCCAGCCCCAG
>JBCAZB010000248.1:0-4698 GCA_038533315.1 Pseudomonadota bacterium
TGTAATGTTTCGGGCGCCCGCTGTCTGCCAGCGTACGGCCTTGGTGAATACACACCCGGGCTTCGTGCGCATCATAGTCAGAGCGCGCGAGAAACCGTACATCGTTGGTGGCTACCAGGGGTATCTGCAAGCGATTGCCCAGACTCACCGCGCTCGCAAGCCATTCCTGTTCGCCATCACGACCAGTGCGACTGATTTGAAAATAGTAGCGGTCGCCAAAGGTTGTCTGCCAATGCCGCGCGCGCTCCGCAGCCGCCTTGTCCCCCTGACGTTGTGCCAGTCGCGCCACATCACCATGGAAGCCACCAGACAATGCAATCAAGCCGCTGCAGGCGTCCGCGGTCATCCACGCGCGCTCGACCATCGGTCGTCCATGTTGCTGGCCTTCGAGAAAAGCTCGCGTGATCAAACGTGTCAGATTGCGATAACCCGCGACGTCCTGACACAGCAATACCATACGATCGCCACCGTCGGTCTCATCGCCGGCCAGCGCGACCTCAACGCCTATGATCGGTTTGATACCTTTCGCCAAAGCGCTCTTGTAGAACTTGACCATAGCAAACAGGTTGCCGGCATCGCTGAGTGCGACCGCAGGCATGTTGTCATTGCGCGCGGCTTTCATCAGATCCGGGACACGAATCAGTCCGTCGATGATCGAATACTGGGTATGCAGATGAAGATGCACAAAGGTCGGCGGCGTGTCCGCCGGTTTGGTCGCCGCGATCGGCGCCGCGCTAACCACTGTCACCTGCCTCAGCGATGGCGCGTCTTACCGGTGCAAAGCTACGCCGGTGAATCTCACAGGGACCATGCAACTCGAGGGCATCCAGGTGCCGCGGTGTCGGATACCCTTTGTGCGCAGCGAATCCGTAGGCGGGCCATCGCTCCGCATACTCGGCCATCAAGGCATCGCGATGCGTCTTTGCCAGGATAGAGGCAGCCGCGATGGCGGCGTGCCGTGCATCGCCCTTTACCACGGTTCGCACGTCGAAAGCACAGGCGCGTTCGGGGAATTCCGGCGCTCGATTACCGTCGACGAGAATCTCTCCAAACGCGTGCTGGATGCCTGCAACGGCTTGCTGCATTGCGCTCATCGTGGCCTGCAAGATATTGATCGTATCGATTTGTCTGGCATCCACCACTGCAATGTGCCAAGCAAGTGCATGTTGTTTGATCAAGGGCGCCAATCGCTCTCGCTGTAATGCCGACAGTCGTTTCGAATCCGTGATGCCGTCCGGTTGCGTGGCGGGGTCAAGCATGACGGCTGCCGCAACAACCGGACCCGCGAGCGGCCCACGCCCGGCCTCATCCACACCGAGTTGGGTCGCCGTCAATGGCATCATCGCGTAGCGACTCATGTCCTGTATCCCGCAGTTGCCAACACCGCATCAGCAGCCAACGCATCACTGTCGCAAGCCAGCGTCTCGTGCACTGACCGGAACGCATGCTGCATGCGCGTCACGCGCTCAGGATTGTCGAGCAAAGCGGCCACTGACTGAGCCAGAGCCTCGCCAGATAAATCATCCTGTATCAGTTCATCCACGAGGCGTTCGCCAGTCAACAGGTTTGGCAACGAGTACATGTCGACTTTCATCAACTTAAGCGCGCGTACTAAACGATACGTGGAAGGCGCCACCCGGTAGGCGACCACCATCGGTCGGCCGTGCAACATGCCCTCAAGCGTGGCCGTGCCGGAAGCCATCATCAGTACATCTGCGGCCGCCATACAGGCGCGAGCGTCGCCCACGCTGGTGCGCACGCGTTGTGCCAAACCGAACTCTTGTAACAATGACTCGAATCGTTCCCGACCAGCGTCGGTTGCCAATGGTGCAATCACCTGCAAATCCGTGTGTGCCGCCAGCAGCCGCCCGATCGCGTCTACGAAGTCCGGGCCCAGGCGACCGATCTCCCCGAGCCGACTGCCCGGTAGCATAGCAAGTACCGGTTTGTCGGACGCTAAGCCGAGACGCTGCTTCGCCACTGACGTGTCGGTTTGATGCGTAATCTTTGCCGCAAGCGGATGGCCGACAAAATCCGCAGCGACGGCATGTTTTGCATAGAAGTCCGGCTCAAAGGGCAACAGACACAACACACGATCGCAGGCGCGTGCAATCGTTTTGACGCGACCCTCCCGCCATGCCCAGACAGAAGGGCTGACATAGTGGACAGTCGGTATACCTTGTGACTTGAGTCGACGCTCAAGACCGAGGTTGAAGTCAGGTGCATCAATACCAACAAATACGTCGGGCGGCTGGACTTGCCAACGGCGCCGCAAGTCTCGGCGCAAGCGCAGCAAACGGGGCAGATGACGGATCACTTCGGTCAGGCCCATCACCGCCAATGCATCCGCCGGATACCAGCACTCCATGCCCGCTGCCGCCATCGCCTCGCCGCCGACCCCTTCGAAGTGGATGTCGGGCACGCGCGCACGCAGTGCAGCAATCAACCCTGCGCCCAGATTGTCGCCGGATACTTCTCCAGCCACCAATGCCACTCTCAGCATCGGCGTTACCTGATGATACTGCGTTCGGTGTTGGTGAGTGAATCGATCAGTGCGCCGAGTTCTGGTTGGTCTGCCACGCGACCCTGCAACTCGGTGATCGCATCAGCCAACAGGAGGTTGCTACGATAAATGACCTTGAAAGCATCGCGAATGTGCCGGACCTGATCTCGAGAGAACCCACGGCGCTTTAGCCCTTCCGAGTTGATCCCACGTGGCGCAGCCGGCTGGCCCATAGCCATGATGTAAGCCGGCACGTCTTTACCGATTGCGCTGTACATACCCATAAAGCTATGAGCGCCGATGTTGCAGAATTGGTGAGCGCCAGAGAATCCACCGAATATGGCCCAATCGCCAACCGTGACATGTCCGGCGAGCGTCGCATTGTTTGCAAGGATGATGTTATCGCCCAACACACAATCGTGCGCAATATGGACGTAGGCCATTATCCAGTTGTCGTTGCCGATATGAGTATCGCCGCGGTCCTGAGTGGTACCACGATTGATGGTGCAACTCTCACGAATCGTGTTGCGATCGCCGATCGTCAGCGTCGTCGGTTCACCGGCATACTTTTTGTCCTGCGGATCGTCGCCAATGCAGGCGAACGAATAGATCCTATTCTCTGCTCCCAGCGTGGTCGGCCCTTTAATCACAACGTGGGATGCAATGTCACAACCATCCCCGATCGCAACGTCGTGACCAATCACTGAGTAAGCTCCGACTTTCACGTCGGCGCCCAGAGTCGCGCCATCCTCGATGACTGCCGTCGGATGAATGTTAGTCATAGCAGCGGTCTACGCCTCGCCTGGCGCGCACATCAGCTCAGCGCTAGCCACCAACGTATCATCGACATAGGCTTTGGCGTCAAAGCGCCAAACCGTTCGAATTCGGCGGACCAGCGACACCTCCAGGCGAAGCTGATCACCCGGCTCGACCGGTTTGCGAAACCGCGCTTTGTCGATGCCGACAAAGTAGTACAGCTTGCCCTCGCCCGGGCCATCACCGGCCGTAGCAAAAGCGAGGATACCGGTCGCTTGCGCCAAGGCTTCAATGATCAGAACACCTGGCATCACCGGCCGCCCGGGGAAATGCCCCTGAAAAAAAGGCTCGTTGAAGGTGACATTCTTGATCGCTGTCACCCGCTCCGCAGGCACGCAATCGATCACTTTATCAATCAATAAAAATGGATACCGGTGCGGGATCAGGGCCATGATCTGGCGAATATCCAGCTGTTTGGCAATAGTCTGTTCGGTCATTGATACTCCGGCGGTCAGCGAATCTTCTTCTCGATCGCCGACAAGCGTCTCGCAAGCTTGTCCAGTTGCCGATATCTTGCCAGATTTCGCTGGTACTGGCGAAACTCCTCATGCGGAAACACACCGCCGTACGTGCCTGCAACATCGATATCACTAGTCACGGTACAACGTGCTGTTATCACGACACTGTCAGTAATGCTGAGGTGTCCTGACGTACCACTATTGCCGCCAAACACACAATTGCTGCCAATTGTCGTTGAACCGGCGATGCCAACCATGCCCGCCATCACAGTATGGTCGCCGATGACGGTGTTATGACCGATCTGAATCTGGTTATCGAGCTTCACCCCGTTACCGATGCGTGTGTGATCGATGGCGCCCCGATCGATGCTCGTGCATGCGCCTATTTCGACATCGTCCCCGATACGTACGCCGCCAACCTGAGGGACCTTGATCCAGGCTTCCGGTGTTCGAGCGATACCAAAACCATCGGTGCCAATGACCGCGCCCGCGTGCACCAGGCCTCGCGCGCCGATATGCACATCGGCCATGATGGTCACGTTTGGCTCCAGAACACAGTCCGCGCCAATGCGTGACCCGCGGCCGATATACGTCCCCGCACCACAGACAACGCCAGACGCAATCCGAACCCCCGCATCGATCACGGCATTGGCGCCTATCGATGCTGTCGGATCCACGCTGGCGTCCTCGGCGACCGTCGCTGACGGGTGTATCCCACTATGCGATCGTGGCGGCGGATAGAGCATCGCGGCCATGCGTGCGTAGGTCACGTATGGATCCTTGGCAACGATGGCACAACTCGGGACATCGTTTGCAAACTCATCTGCCACAATGACAGCGGCAGCACCTGTCTTGGACAGGTACTGCCGGTAGTGCGGGTTCGACAGGAACGACAGGGCGCCCTCGCCCGCGTTCTGAAGT
>JBCAZB010000249.1:0-4687 GCA_038533315.1 Pseudomonadota bacterium
CCGAGCCACTTCGTGCTTCAGCAGCTCGATTACCTCGCGTTCATCGACATCTACCACGAACGCATCCGTGCGTTCCATGTCAAAGACGCCGAGTTTCGACCCAATGGGCGCAGCGGCGTATACGGTGGCTATCAGGGCTGGGTCGAGCGACCTGGCAGATTTCGCAGTCTCGGGGACGGTCAAATCGACTTTACTCAGGTATTCAGCAAGCTCACGCAGTATGGTTATAACGGCTGGGCTGTACTCGAATGGGAGTGTTGTCTGAAGCATCCGGAAGACGGTGCCAGAGAGGGTGCACCCTTCATTGCCAAACATCTCATCCGGCAGCCGGAACATGCATTCGATGATTTCGCCGGTGGAGACACCGACACCGAGACGCTCAAGGCAATGCTCGGTTTGTCTAACTAATGATGCCAGGGGGGCCGCATCGTGAATGACACGTTACAACGCAGACTTTTCATGGCGAGTTGCCTCGCATTGACGGTGACGGCAATGACCTTCGCAATTCGTGCCGGCATCCTGACGCAGCTTGGTGACGACTTCAATCTGACGGATCGCGAGCTGGGCTGGATCAACGCGATGGCGTTTCTGGGTTTTCCCGTCGCTACCATGATCGGCGGTCTCCTCTACAACCTGATCGGCGCGAAACGGTTGATCGTTCTGGCGTTGGTCGGGCATATCGTCGGGCTTGCACTGACCATCGGCGCTGGCGGGTTTTGGACGCTGTTGATCTCGAGCTTTTGTATTGGCTTCGCAAACGGGTCCGTCGAGGCCGGGTGCAACCCCCTGGTCGCGGATCTCTACCATGATAATCAGACGACCATGCTCAATCGTTTTCACGTCTGGTTCCCGGGCGGCATTGTCATCGGTGCGCTGGCATCGCAGTTCATCACTCAACTCGGCTTTGGCTGGCAGACACAAATCGCCATCATGTTCGTGCCGACCGCCATCTACGGCTATTTGATACTGACGCAGACGTTCCCCGCATCCCGCCACATCAATACATCGACCAGCACGAACCTTCGCTATATTTTCAGCCCGCTCTTCTTGTTCCTCGCACTGTGCATGACGCTGACCGCAACGACCGAGCTCGGCACACAGCAGTGGATCGAACGCATGCTGGGCGCGTCGGGCGCATCGCCCATGCTGATCATGGCGCTAGTGACCGGCATCATGGCCATCGGACGTTACTTCGCAGGGCCGCTGATCAAGCGGCTGAACCCGGTAGGTGTACTGTGGATTTCCTCCGCCTTGTCGGCCGCCGGTATCTATCTAATGAGTCAGGCAACCGGGCCCGCTGTGTATATCAGCGCGGTGCTGTTCGCTTTGGGCGTCACGTATTTCTGGCCGACGATGGTGGGCATGGTCGCGGAACGCGCGCCCGAGACCGGCGCTTTCGGCATGTCGCTGATTGCCGGTATCGGCATGTTCGCCGTGAGTCTTTGGAATCCCGTGATCGGCGGCTGGATCGATGCGGCACGCAACAGCGCGCAAGCCTCTGCTGCCAGTGTCGAAGAGGCGGCACGTTTGGCCGGTCAGCAAACTCTAGAAAGCATGACCGTGTTCCCGCTGGCGTTAATCGTGTTGTTCGCCATTCTGTTTGTCTGGCAACGCCGGGCGACCACCCAACCGGGTGCAACCACCGGAGTAGAGTCCCATGGTTGATTCCGCACTCACCCGGCGCACAGCCCTCCGGGGACTCGGCACCGGTATTGTCTGGCTCAGCTATCCGGGACTCACGACGGCGCTCGGAAAGCAGACAGCAGACGGTGGCCTGTTATTCGACCAGCGTGAGATACGCGTACTGACCATGCTGGTCGACGCGGTGCTTCCGGAAACCGACACACCGGGCGGCGTAGCACTCGGCGTACCCGCTTTCATCGATGCACAATTGCCGGCCTGCCACAGTGAAGCCGAGCAAGCATCAGCGCGCGATTTGGTGTCAGCTGTTGCACTAGCAAGTCGCGAACGCTTCAACAAACCGGCCGAAAAACTGTCCGGCACCGAGCGCGTTACGTTGCTGTCGGCTTTGGATAAGGGGCAACAGCCATTCTCGGCATCGCAGATGTGGGCATTTCGCGCTTTAAAACGGCTCATGGCTTTCGGCTATTTCACGAGCGAGACCGGCGCAACTGAGGTGCTGACCTATCAAGCGGTACCCGGCGGTTTCAAAGGTTCGATTCCCTATGCATCGGTCGGTACGAGCTGGGGCTCGCTGGCCTACTACTAGGATCATGGTGATGTTCAAAGATCATGCGATCGGTGAAAGCGACGAGACGTTCGACGTCATCGTCGTTGGCTCCGGTATGAGTGGCGGCTACGCGGCGAAAGAGTTTTGTGAAAAAGGATTTCGCACACTGGTCATCGAACGCGGCCGACTGGTCGAACACCGACAGGACTATGTCGGTGAAAACAAAGGGCCATGGCAATTCCCCAACCGCACGAAAGTCGAGCGGTCGTTGGTCGAGCGCGACTACCCCATCCAACAGAAGTGCTATGCATTCCATGATGGCACCAAGCACTTTTTTGGCAACGATGCGGAGCTGCCGTACAGCACCGAGGACGGCACCGGCTTCGACTGGATTCGCGCCAACCAACTGGGCGGAAAATCAGTGCTCTGGCACCGCCAGTCTTATCGTTTTAACCGCTGGGATTTCGAAGCCAACGCAGCCGACGGTTTGGGCGAGGACTGGCCGGTACGCTACGACGATCTTGCCCCGTGGTATGACGCGGTAGAAACGTTTGTTGGTATCAGCGGCAACGACGACGATCTTGAACAGTTACCGAGTAGCGTATCGCAGCCGGCGTTCGAGATGACCAGCCCGGAGCGGGATATTCAGCAACGTCTGGCCAAAGCGTTTCCTGATCGTCCAATGATCATGTCGCGCTGCGCGCATCTGACGAAGCCCACTACACTGCAAATCGAGCAAGGCCGCGTGCGCTGCCAGGCGCGCAACGAGTGTCAGAAAGGCTGCTCGTTTGGCGCCTATTTTTCGTCATTGAGTGCAACGCTGCCAGCTGCCGCAAAAACAGATCGCCTCAGTATCGCAGCCAACAGTGTCGTGCATAGTCTGATCTACGACGACGTCAGCAATCGCGTGCGCGGCGTACGTGTGATCGACAATGACACGTTAGAGACGCGCGAGTATTTTGCACGCGTGGTATTCCTGTGCGCTTCTACGCTCGGTAGCACGCAAGTCATGCTGAACAGCAAGAGTCGCCGCTTCCCGAATGGCATTGCCAACTCATCAGGGGTGTTGGGTCACTATCTAATGGACCACAATTACAACGCCGGGGCGGCTGGCTTTATCGACGGCTTCGAAGACGAGTATTACTCGGGTCGTCGTCCGACCGGGATCTATATTCCAAACTTCCGCTATGAGCCGTCGCGCTACCATGAAAAGTACCAACGTGGGTTTGCATACGCGGGTGAGGCATCACGGCAAGACTGGCGCAGCCATAGCGGCGAAGCAGGCTTCGGCGCGGACTACAAGCAGCGTCTAACGCAGGCGGGGCGTTGGCGATTCTCATTGCTCGCTCAAGGAGAGATGCTGCCAAGATTTGAAAATCAGATATCGCTGCATCCGACGTTGAAGGATAAATGGGGCATCCCACAACTGCACATCAACTGCACTTGGTCGGACAACGAAATTCGTATGATGGAAGACGCTGCAGAAGGCGGTGCCGAGATGCTGCGCAAGATAGGACTGCAGGAAGTCACCTCGTGGATGACAATCCATGACAACAATCCAGGTCTGGCCATTCATGAAGTTGGCACCGCGCGTATGGGTCGCGATCCAAAGACCTCGGTATTGAATGGTTTCAACCAATGCCACGACGTACCCAATTTGTTTGTCACCGATGGCAGCGCTTTCACGTCGAGCGCAGTCGTCAATCCATCACTGACATTTATGGCGTTTACTGCACGTGCCGCGGACTACGCCGCTAAAGAAATGGGAAATCGCCGACTATGAAACCACTCCAAGGAATCCTGTACGCAATGACGATCGTACTTGCTGGCTGCGGTAGCGCCGAAAAACCGACGGAAAGTGCAAGCGAGGACGATGCGACAGCGGGACTGCCTATGGCCGTGCAATTATGGTCAGTCCGCGATGCACTCACGGCCGATTTCGACGGCACATTAGCGGCAATTGCCGATATGGGCTTCGATGGCATTGAGATCTATCCGGAACACGGGCCCTACCACGAGGACGGCGCGGCATTTCGCGCGCGTCTGGATGAACTGGGTTTACGAGTGAGCAGTGCGCATGTGCCGTTTGAGGCGATGTCCGCCGAGCAACTGCCAGCAACCGTCGAGTTCTATCGCACCATCGATGTCTCCACACTGATTATCGCGTGGGATGATCGCGCGTGGGATCCCGACCGGATCGACGAGTTGGTAGCAGATCTGAACGCCGCCGCCACACGCCTCGCTGCGTTCGACATGCGTGTGGGGTATCACAACCATGATGGCGAGTTCGGTGATTTCGCGGGTGCGACCTTTTGGGACTATCTGGCGAAAGAAACCGATCCTTCGGTGATGCTACAGCTCGATGTCGGCTGGGTGGTCAACGCCCGGAAAGACCCGGCGAGTTTCATTGGGCGGAATCCCGATCGGATTATCAGCATGCACTACAAGAGCCTGCCCCGGGAAGGTGAGGATGTGAGCCCAATACTTGGCCAAGAT
>JBCAZB010000250.1:0-4678 GCA_038533315.1 Pseudomonadota bacterium
GGCGACTCTCGTCGCGAGCAATACGCTGCAGCTCAGCGACGATCGCCGCATCTGCGGTATTCAGAATCGCACCCAGCTCGCCGCGCCGAATGCGATCTCCCAGGTAGTCCGGCGGATGACCCCAGCTCGCATCGAGCTGCACCAGTTGGCCAACCTTTTCTTCAAGTGACATTTTCGCGAGCAGGTCACTGACCCGCGCTTCGACATTTGCTCGACTTACTTCGGGTTGTCGTCGTTCGCTGCTTATGAGGTGCCCCCGTTTCTGACATCGGACCGCGCGAGACCAGCGCGGATGTTTAGCAACGTTTGACAGCGCTGTCAATTTGGGTGACGATGCTCGCCTGCATAACTGCCAACGTTCACCGGGGGGATACGAACGGCATGAGCAATTCCAGCGCGCAGGCGACTGCACCAGAAGATCGCATACCTTTCCCACAGAAAGTCATCTACGGCTTGGGCGGCTTCGTTAACAACCTGCTCGGTGCTGCCATTGGCGGGATGATCGCCGTTCTCAATATCGGGTTAGGCATGAACCCGGCACTGGTCGGCCTGGTTGCAGCCCTACCCAGAATCATGGACGCGTTTACCGATCCGATGATGGGCTACATTTCGGATAACACTAAATCCCGCTGGGGACGACGCAGACCCTACATCTTCATTGGTGCGATCGTTGCCGCCGTCGTCTTTGCTATTCTCTGGCAACTGCCACGCGGTGTAAGCGAAAACTATTTGTTTTGGTACTTCCTCGGCGGCTCGCTCATCTTTTACCTTGCCTACACGATGTTCGCGACACCGTGGGTGGCACTGGGTTACGAGCTCACCCCGGACTACAACGAACGCACTCGGTTGATGGGTGTACAAAACTTTTTCGCACAGCTCGCTTTCGTCGTCTCTCCGTGGTTCCTTGCGATTATGCAATGGGATATGTTCGACGATATGGTCGACGGGGCCAAAGGACTCGGCTACATCATCGCCGGATTGGTCGTTCTTATCGGTGTAATGCCCGCGATTTTCTTGCGTGAACGGCTGTCCAACGACATTGCGATTGACTGTCCTGCCGATGAGGATGAAGAAAAGGAATGACTAGGCGCAGCACTGATGCGCAATCTCGGCTGTTTCTTCTCGGGTTTCGCGACGACGCTCAAGTTCAAGCCATTTCTTAAACTCTGCGCCGCGACCTTCCTCGTATTTAACGGCTTTATGCTGATCTCCTCGTTTCAGTTATACGTATTCATCTACTACGTATTTGGCGGAGATACCGAGGCGGGTTCTTACTACTTTGGCATTGCTGGAACGGTGCAAACCGTATCGAGCTTCTTAATTATCGTTCTGGTCACGTACATGGCCACCCGCTTCGGAAAACGCAAAACGTTGATGGCCGCGATTGCCATGTCAATGGTCGGTTATGCATTGAAATGGATTTGCTACAACCCGGAAATACCGTGGCTCGTGGTCGTGCCAGCGCCGTTCATGGCGTTTGGACTGGGCGCATTGTTCACATTGATGCCGTCGATGATTGCCGATGTTGTCGACGCCGACGAACTCAACACACAAGAGCGCCGGGAAGGCATGTATGGGTCTATTTTCTGGTGGGTTGTTAAGCTCGGCATGGCGGCAGCGCTCGCAGCTGGAGGCTTTCTGTTGAACGCTACCGGTTTTGATGTCGCACTGGCGGGCGCACAGTCGCAGGAAACGCTGACCATGATGCGTGTCTTCGACGCGTTTATCCCGGTCGCTACTTCCGCGTTGGCGATATGGGCGATCCTGTCGTTCTCGATCACGGAGGAGCGCGCGCGTGCGATTCGGGACGAACTCGAACGTCGCCGCGGCACGATGGACGCCCTGCCCGCCTGAGCCTAAACGCGCGTGTATGAGCCCGTGCTACGCTTGCGAGTATGTTCGCTCTGAATCGCGCATGGCTGTTTTGTTCGCTCACCGTTGTGGCGATCAGCCTTTCGCAGGCTTGCAAAGCCGATGCTGAGTCCGACGTGCTGGCCGCAGCTGATGCGTTATTCGCTGCGATCGAAGCGCGAGACGCCGAACGCTTCGCTTCGCTGCAAATCCCGGAGGGCGCCAGCCTATCGATGCGCGCTACCGAGGATGGCGAATACACGCAGCGGTTGCGTCGCAACGAGGAGTTGTTTGCGTTGGTCGCAGAGCCTGAGCGACGGCTCAAAGAGGTCTGGCTAGCGCAACCGCAGGTGCTGGTTGATGGGCCAATCGCTTTGGTCTGGGGACGCTACCGGTTTTACATCAATGACCAAGCCTCGCACGACGGCGCAAATGCGATGCAGTTCATCCACGATGGTGAGCGTTGGATTCTGGCCAATTGGACCTGGACCGTAGAACCCTTGGCCGACGACTAAGCCGGGTCGGCGGCACGAATCACATACACAAAGGCTTCGACCGACTCGCCGCTTTGCAACGCCACCATCGTCGAAACGCGCTGATACTCGTTCCCCTCAAACTCATCGAGTGACGGCCATGCAGTCGCCAATGCGTCGCTGGACAACAAGTAACCGGTGACGAGCTCGCCGGACTCGTCCAGTATCAAGCCGGGATACCCCATCTCCGCGCCCCAACCGGCCTGCATTAACGCACCACGTACCGCGGCCGGCTGCCAGTCGCCGCCGAGCGGCTCCAAAACGTGCGCGTTAACACCACCGGGTTGCAATGAGCCGTAAACGAACAAGTGGATAGAATCTCGACGAGATTCTTCTTTAGTCATTGATTTATAGTTACTTTTTGGACAAGCACTGCCCGAACACCGCCGAGTCTCAACGATAGCGCTCCAGCAGGTTAGCAGAGACCACAGGCGCTGGCACCCACGTGCTAACGGCCAAGAGAAAACCTTGGCAGACCCTACTGTCCGGGACATTTCAGAAAAATTGACAACGCGAGACATTTCGCTATTGTTGTGCGTGGGGACAGTCTTAATTGGAGAACAATATGGGGGGTCAAGGGAGCCGCATCCTGCGGCGCTCGGCACTGCTGACGGTGGCAGCCGTGGGTGTGCTCGCCTGCAGCCAGCCAGCTGAAACACCGATGGCAGCCACAGCATCTGACGCTGGCGATTCATCGCCGACGGTATGGCCTGTTCTCGATAAGAAACGCACGCTGGATCCCGCCATAGAAGCGCGCGTCGATGCATTGCTTGCCGAGCTGACTGTCGAGGAAAAAGTTGGGCAGTTGATTCAAGCGGACATTGCGCATGTCACGCCAGAAGACCTGAAAACCTACCCACTCGGCTCGATTCTGAACGGCGGCAACTCAGCACCGGAAGGCGACGTTCGCATCGGGCCGGAAGCCTGGCTCGCGCTGGCCGACGCGTTCTACGAAGCCGCCGGCCAACGTGAGGGGACGCACGTGCCGTTACTATGGGGCACAGACGCGGTACACGGCCACAACAACGCCGTTGGCGCCACTATTTTTCCCCACAACATCGGTCTCGGCGCGGCTCGCGACCCCGAACTGATGGCTCGCATCGGTGAGATTACCGCGCTGGAAACAGTGATCACGGGTCAGGACTGGAGCTTCGCACCGACTGTCGCCGTTGCGCGCAACGACCGCTGGGGCCGCACCTACGAAAGCTACTCCGAAAACCCGGAGATCGTAGCAAGCTACGCCGGCAAGATCGTCGAAGGCCTGCAAGGTGAGATCGGCGATCCTCGTCGGCTACGCGACGGCCATGTGATCTCGAGTGCCAAGCACTTTGTCGGCGATGGCGGCACGCACGATGGCATCGATCAGGGCGATACACGCGCGAGCGAACAAGAGCTGGCTACTATCCATGCGGCGGGCTATCCGAGCGCTATTGAAGCTGGCGTCGAGATCATCATGGCGTCGTTCAACTCGTGGCAGGGTGATAAACTGCACGGCCATAAATATCTGCTGACGGATGTGCTGAAAGAGCATTGGGGTTTCGACGGCTTTGTCGTCGGTGACTGGAATGGCCATGGTCAGGTCGCGGATTGCATGCCGACCCGTTGTCCGGCGGCGATCATGGCCGGACTCGATATGTATATGGCGCCGGACAGTTGGCAAGCGCTGTACCGAAATACCTTGGACGATGTCGCAAACGGCGCCATTACCGAGGCTCGTCTCAACGATGCGGTCAGACGCATCCTGCGAGTCAAAATGCGGGCTGGGCTATTCGCAAAACCAAAGCCGTCCGAGCGCTATATGGCCGGTGATTTTGCAGCGCTAGGCAGCGCCGGACATCGCGCCGTGGCACGTGAGGCGGTCCGCAAATCACTCGTGCTCCTGAAGAACAACAACGCCGTTTTGCCGATTGCCGGTGACGCGCGCGTGCTGGTGACTGGCGATGGCGCGCACGACATGGGCAAGCAGACGGGTGGCTGGACCCTGTCGTGGCAAGGCTCAGGTAACTCGCGCGACGACTTCCCCAACGCCAACACCATTTGGGAAGGCTTCGAAGAGGCACTCGAATCACTCGGCGGTGAGGCGATTTACAGCGCAGACGGCAGTTTCGATCAACGCCCGGATGTGGCCATCGTGGTGTTTGGTGAAGGGCCCTATGCCGAGTTCACTGGCGACCGCAACGACGTCGCATTTCGCGAGGATGGATCGCACCTCGGCTTGCTCGAGCAATATCAGGCAGCCGGCATTCCCGCTGTCGCCGTATTCCTGTCCGGTAGCCCGATGTGGGTCAATCGCT
>JBCAZB010000251.1:0-4675 GCA_038533315.1 Pseudomonadota bacterium
CGCCAAAGTTCGCAGCACGCTTCCAGATACCAATGTTTACTATCTGTAAGCGTGCTGCGAACTTTGGCGACAAACGTCTCGAAAGCCCGCAGCAGCTGGGCGCCATTGACGCCCTGCACAACGTCATTCTCGCCAACATAAACGACAATCGCGCTCGGTGAATGTGGCGTGATCAGTCGGTCGAAAAAGAAATTCACGTCGTTCATATTACTGCCGCCGAAGCCACGAGCGACGACAGGCAAGGGTGCCATGTCGCGCTCAATGGTGGATGCCCACAGCCGAATGCTTGAGCTGCCAACGAACAGGACCGCCCCCGAGTTTGTTTTGCTAGCGTCGTCTTTACGTTCGAATTCCGAGATGGCGGAATTGAAACGGGTTGGTGAGGTTGCTTGATACGGCGAGCGTTCCGCGCAGGCGCTTGTGCCTATGACGAGAAGCAGGGCGGTGAACCATCGGACAATGACAGGATGTTTAGACATGGCGAACATTCCGGAAAGTGGTCATGAGGTGAGGCGACCGAGCACACGTTGTGTGATCGGATGTTGGCGGATAAAGCCCGTCAGACGAGCCAGTACAGCGATACGGTCGAAAACCGCCCAAAGGGCGAAACTGACAACCAACGCGGCGATGGCGCTAACGAGAACGGCATCGATGCCCAGTACATTCTTGACGAAGTAGATCGTGACCCCGTTGAAGATAAAGATGTAAAACGTCGCGGCAGCGACATAACTGGCGGCCCACTTCACGGCACGGGGTACGACGACATGGCGAATGGCCGGTAGCAATACGCAGCCAAGGCTGAGCCAGATCGCGAAATTCATGTAGATATTGTCGGCGAACGCGAATGCGACGCCGAAAGCAGCCACCAATAGCTTACGTAGCGGTGTATCGGACAAATACAGCGTCCAGCCTAGCCAGATGTAAGCGATGAAACGGGGTGCAACCATGTCCGACATCGGCGCCGTGTCCCAAACCAGCGGGTAAGTAAAACGTATCGCGAAGAAGGCCAGTAGCATCATAAAAGAAGCGAGCCAGGGCTTTTGCTGCAACTGTCTGAGCAGTGGCTCGATCATCAAGATGATGCCGAGTAGCAGCAGGCACTGAAGCAACACTTGCACAAACCAGAATGGGAAAATTATTGTCCAGCCGACTCCATAGAAATTTTGAATCAACAGGAATACCAGCGGGTTGAAATAGTCAGTCATCAGCGAGTAGATCACGGCTCCAAAAAAATAGGGGACGAGGATCTTCGCGCTGTACCAAGGCAGCATCGTCCAGATCTTGCCCTCGGAGAATTCGCGAAACTGAAAGCGGGCAAAATTGGCGCCAATCAATAAGAACAGCAGGTAAGTGCCGCCGCCGACGACTTGCCAGCCAGAGTGTGATAGCACAATGCAGAGAATTGCGGCAGAGCGAAGCAGAACGCTCATCTCCAGTTTGGCCCAACGACTCGGTGCGGGAGCAGTACTTCGTTCCAGCGCTTCGATGGGCTGATGTTCCCAGTCGTCTGGCAGATGCCCCAGTGTTTTTTCCACACTCATCGACAGTTGTACGAAATTCAGAGAGTCTCCCCCGAGCGATTCGAAACTGTCTTTCGGTTGAATGTTCGGGTCCGCAAACACCTCTCGATAAGCCGCGAGCAAGGATGCATCTCCGTCGAGTGTCGGCTTGGTTCGCTTCGGCGGCTCAAACAGTTCAGCCAGAGGTTTACGGCGGATTTTTCCGGTAGCGGTGCGAGGTATCGCATCGACCTGTTGTACGTGGATCGCATCGTTCGCATGCACGCCGATGGTGACCAATTCGTCATTCACCGCGCGCTGGATCAGGTCATGATCGACATCGCTGTCAGTTGTTGCCGCGAGGAACCCTTCGCCGCGCATCTCGTCCGGCACACCGGCGATCGCGACAGTCGCAGCGCCGCCCAAACGATTGTTGACCCGTTGTTGTAACGTTTCGGGATCGACTTTAATGCCGCCACAATTGACCACGTCGTCAAAGCGACCGCGATAGTACAGGTGGCCTGCTTCGATAGTGCCGAGATCATTCGTGGTCAGCCATCCGTCGTCATCGGCTATTGGTACCAGGGCGCCATCGAGGATGCGACCCAGTGCGACGTGTTCCCCACGAACCATGATTCGACTGTCTGCGTCTAGAGCAATATCGATATTGTCGCGCGTGACGCTGCCGACCGATTCCAGGTGCGTCTCGTCGCTAGCGGAGATATCGAGCAGCGTCGAGCGGGAGGCTTCCGTCAATCCATAGTGTTGAACGATCTTGGCGTTGGGAAATACCGCCTTCATCTGCCGCTTTTCGTCGGCGCTCATGTATTGACTACCGATTTCGATCCACTTGACGCGCTTTCCGGCGTGGTCGAACAAATCGGCATTGGCTAGCAGTACGCGCCACAGGCTGGGCACTGCAGAGATAGCATTGATCTCGCCGTCGTCCAGCATCGTCTTGATTTCGCGAACGTTAAACCCTTCATTTGGAATGAAGCCGGCACCGCCTACTGCTGCGATGGCTCTGCAGCGTGCGAGCCCGAATGAAAAGGTCGCCGGCGCACCGATGTATTCCCGGATTGAGCTATCGACTTGCATAGCCTTATTGATCCGCGTGACAACATTGGCCAGTGAACGATGCGAAATCACGAAGGCTTTAGCGCGGCCTTCTGTGCCCGAAGAAAAGATGATTTGCGCGGGTGCGTCGTCTTCAATCGGTGCGAGTGATTCACTGAACCACCCACCGCCAGCTTCGGGCGTAAACGACTCTAATGGGTTGGTCATCAGATCGGCATTGCTGGCCTCGCCATCACTGTCGATCATGAACAGCGTGCGCGAGCGATAGCAGTCAAACGCCTGCCGTACGAAATCGACTGAGTTGATCTTTGCGATGCGTCTTATCGTTATTGTGTTATCAAACAAAGACGTTTCCTGTGGATTTGGAGTCCTCTCCCAGACTCACTGAGACGACTTGGTCAGTCATCCCGGGTTGGCGCCAGACTCCACAACGAAGTCGCGCGCACTACAGGACAGTCCGCTGCCACCCGCACGCAGCAACAAATCCGCCAATGTCCTGAATTTTAAGGGGGCGCTGAGGGTGGGGCAAGCGTACCCGGTCACACTTCATAGTGTGACGCAGATTATTTTCGTGGCGCAATATTTGCCGATAGAGCGGGTTGCAGACGATAGCACGTGCCCCGAAACCATTGTCGACACCCCGGTAGTACAGTCAGTCGCGAAGACATTGGTCGAGCCCGCACACAGTGCTAAGCCGATTTGGCGGCCATGCGGTGTCGCCTCATGGCCCTCGGCGTGTTGAGCGCTGTCTATTCTGCGTCGGACTGGTCCGCACGAGATGCCTGTTGTCTGCGTTGTTCGTTACGGTAGTCGACAAACGCACGATATTCGCGAGCACTGAGGGCGCCATCCTCGTTACGGTCGAAATTGGCGAGGCCGCCTTCAAGGAATCCTTTGCGCATCCCGTCTGGCATTTCTTCCGGTTGCAGACTGCCGTCGAAATTGTCGTCCATCCCGCCGTAAAACTGGTTGATACCAAATTGTAGTCGGTCGTGCACGGGCGTTTCGACAGTGCCATCTTTCCAGCGGAAGAAGAAGCCGCCGTAGAGCATCTCTTCGTAGGATTGCAGGCCCCAGAATATGGTCTTTTGTGGGTCTGGGTTTGCCGGGTTGCGCGCGCTGTTGTCATAAACGGTGCTATGCACCAATCGTGTACCGGCCGGTACTTCGACGGGCTGATCGAGCGAGTACGAATGTTGCCAGTTAAAGTCATAACGTGGCACCCGCAACAGTGGCTCAATGCGTCCATCAGGATAGTGAAGGTCGAAGCCTGTGCGTTTGCCGCGGTAATGCGCGTGCGGGAATAGGCTATAGATGATCGCCGGTTTGTCGAATTCGAAGTAGCCGCGTTCTTCATGGTTGCTGGCCCCGGCAGGAATCTGAATATCCCAGCCCATCACGACCTGCTGGCGCAAATGATGCTGCGGCGGTTCGTCGTGAAAATACAGTGCGACTTTGGAAACGTCTGTTGCCTCGCGACCATACGCCGTGTAGTGCATCTGCAAATTGATCATGCCACCCGCTTTGACCAAAACCCCCGTACTTTCTGGATACACATAAGACTCGGCACCGGGCGCATAGCCCATCAGGTAGTTCTCAAAAACCGCCTCTAGCTCACGTTCTCTAGGCACTGGTTTCTCGGAGGTGCCAATCAGCACGTGATGCACCACTTTGCCTTCACCTGGCCGAATACTGACGGCACGAACCCAGACATCCTCCTGCAGCGGATTGGGGATTGCCGGGAACTGGTAATCGACCACGCCAGTCGCCGGTACAGTAAAAGCTGGCGATTCAACCACCAGATCCGGCTCGCCCAACGGCCATTCGCTGGCGAGTGCGGTCACGCTCCTTAGCGGGTCCTCGCCGTCACCGCGAGGGGCGCCTGCCTCGATCCAGTGCACAAGCGTGCGCTTTTCATCGGCGGTCAATGCTCGTGCGCCGTGAATATCTGGACCGTCGGTGTCGACTTCCCATGGTGGCATGCGGCGGGTACGAACCATGGTTAAGAGCAGGTCCTGGGCTTCGGTAATGTTGGAACATGTTATGAGGACGCATTATCATTGGTCTTCGAGGAGCGTAATGCATTTGATTGGTAGCCC